>JAAFHH010000400.1 GCA_013297545.1 Alphaproteobacteria bacterium | reverse complement strand
TCTTCGGCTGTGACGCCTGCCTGAGACAGAATCTCATCCGTCTGCTCGCCCAGCATCGGCGGCGGATGCCGGTAGCTGGGCGGTGTGGCCGACATTTTGATCGGCGAGCCGATCAGCGGCAGCGGCTCCGGGCTCGCGGGGTGGTCCATCTCGATGCGCATGCCGCGCGCCAGCACTTGCGGGTCTGCGAACACCTCAGCGATCGAGTTGATCGGCGAGGCGGGGATACCGAGGCGCTCGCACTTCTCCATCCACCAGGCCTTGGAGTGGGCCTGCACCAGGGGTATCAGGATCGGCACCAGCTCTGCCCGCCGTTCCACCCGCTCGCGGTTGGTGGCGTAGGGTGCGGCGGCGAGATCCGGTCGCTCCAGCAGGCTGCAGAACCGGCGGTATTGCTCGTCGTTGCCAACCGCCAGGATGAAGTGGCCGTCGGCCGCTTCGAACACTTGATAGGGCACGATGTTCGGGTGCGCGTTGCCGAGCTGACCAGGGGCCGTGCCGGACAGAAGATAGTTTAGCCCCTGGTTCGCCAGGAAAAACACGGTCGAATCCAGCAGTGCCAAGTCGATGTGCTGGCCCATCCCCGTCGCATCGCGGTGGCGCAGAGCCGCCAGGATCGCGATGCAGGCGTGCATGCCGGTCATGATGTCGGAGACGGCAATGCCGACCTTCAGCGGCTCCCGCTCCGGCTCGCCGGTGACCGACATAACCCCGCCCATGCCCTGGACCAGGTAGTCGTAGCCAGCGCGCGCGGCATAGGGGCCGGTGTGGCCAAAGCCAGTGATCGAACAATAGACCAGACGCGGGAAGGCGGGCGCTAAGCTCGCATAGTCCAAGCCATAGGCCTTGAGGCCGCCGTGCTTGAAATTCTCGACCACCACATCCGCGCCCGCCATCAACCGCTTGATCAGCGCTTGGCCTTCCGGCCGCGCCATGTCGATCGCAACCGAGCGCTTGTTGCGGTTGATGGAGAGGTAGTAGCCAGCCTCGCTTGTGTTGGCGCCGTCGCCATCGCGCAGGTAAGGCGGGCCCCAGCCGCGGGTGTCATCGCCGCGGCCCGGCTGTTCGACCTTGATCACGGTCGCACCGAGGTCGCCCAGCATCTGCGTGGCCACCGGCCCCGCCAGAATGCGCGAGAGGTCGAGGATGGTGATGCCGGCAAGCGGCCCTGCGCTGGTCATGTCCGCAGCCTCCGCGCTGGCGCCGAGCTCGTCAATACCGGCGCAGCAGACCGACCAGCTTGCCCTGCACCTTGATGCGATCCGGCCCGAAGATCCGGGTCTCGTAGGCTTTGTTGGCGGGTTCGAGTGCGATCGAGGCGCCCTTGCGGCGCAGGCGCTTCAGGGTCACTTCCTCGTCATCGACGAAGGCGACGACGATGGTGCCGTTTTCTGCCACTTCGGTGCGTTGAATGATCACGGTATCGCCGTCGAGGATGCCGGCGTCGATCATGGAATCGCCTTCAACTTCGAGCGCGTAGTGGTCCCCGCGGGCCAGCAACCCAGCCGGCACATCGATGTGGCTGTTCGGATCGCGGATTGCCGCAATCGGCGTGCCCGCGGCAATCTTGCCATAGAGCGGCAGGGACACGGACGCCACATCGTGGGGTGGTGTGACCCCCGGCAACCCGCCGCTGAAGCCGCCTTGGATCACGGTCGGCGCGAAGCCGCTGGCGGCTGGCGGTGGTGGCTCCGCCATATAGTCCGGCTTGCGCAGGATTTCGAGGGCGCGCGCCCGGTGCGGCAGCCGGCGGATGAAGCCGCGTTCCTCCAGGCCCGAGATCAGCCGGTGGATGCCCGACTTCGACTTCAGGTTCACCGCATCCTTCATTTCTTCAAACGACGGGCAGATGCCGTCATCGCCGATCCGATCGACCAGGAACTGCAGCAGTTCACGCTGCTTGCGCGTCAGCATCGGCCTATCCCCCCGGTGCGACGGTTCAAGAACAAACCGCCAACAAGCGCGTTTGTTCTAGTTTGGTTCCCGCACGTCCGTCAAGTGGGTCGATCGAGCCGGATGGTGGCGATCAGGTCGCCCGCCGCCGCTGCCGGTGCGCGTGCCGGGCGGATCGCCAGCACATCGGCTGCCGCCATCACGGAAATCATCGAGCTGTCCTGGCGGGGAAACGGATCGACCGCCCCCTCAACAAGGCGGGCGCGCAGGTAATCCTCCCGCCCATCATTGGCCGGCAAGGATCGCGCGAGCGGCAGGTGTTCGATGGGTACGGTGGGGTCAAGCCCCTGCAATTGACGCAGTGCCGGCTGCATGAAGATAATCCCGCAAACCATTGTGGAAACGGGGTTTCCCGGCAAACCTAGCACCTGCATTTGGCCAATCCGGCCGACCATCAGCGGCTTGCCGGGCCGGAGCGCCACGCGCCAGAAGTCGAGCTCCAGCCCTTCGGCCGCGAGGCCGGCTTGGACGAAATCATGGGCACCGACGGAGGCGCCGCCGGAGGTCACCAGCATATCGCAGCCGACGGCCTGGCGCGCCGCTTCGGCAATCGCCTCCGGGCTGTCGCGCGCAATGCCGAGCTGGATCGCCTCGCCGCCGGCTTCCTCGACCAATGCTGCCAGCGCCAACGCGTTGGCGGAGACGATCTGATTGCCATCGCGCGGCTCACCGGGCCGCACGACTTCGTCGCCGGTCGGCAGAATCGCAACCCGCGGGCGGCGGCGCACCGTCAGCCACGGGTGATCCATCGCCGCCGCATAGCCGATGTCGCGCGCGGTCAGCCGGCGCCCGGCGGTGAGGCCGACAGTACCGGCCGCGAAGTCGAGGCCAGCCGGGCGGATCCACTTGCCGGGTGTGGCGGCCACGTTCAGCCGCACCGTCTCGCCCAGATCCTCGGCATCTTCTTGGATGATGATCGCATCCGCACCTGTCGGCAGCGGCGCACCAGTGAAAATCCGCACCGCCTGGCCGCGCTCCAGCGTGCCGACGAACCGGTAGCCGGCAGCGACAGTGCCAACCCGCGTGAGCACCGTCGGTGCGCTTTTACAATCCCGGCTGCGCACGGCCCAGCCATCCATTTGGGCGGCGTCAAACGGTGGCTGTGTCAGGCGCGCCACAACATCACGGGCAAGCACGCGGCCGCGCGCGGCACTGACGGCGATATCCTCAACACCAACCAGCTTGAGCGTGGAGAGCAGCCGGTCGCGCGCCTCTGCGACGGAGATCAGATCACTCATGCTTGGGTGAAATCGCCCGACTTGCCGCCGGACTTCGCGACCAGACGCACGCCGTCAATGCGCATGCCCCGGTCGACCGCCTTCACCATGTCGTAGATCGTCAGACACGCGATCGAGACGGCGGTCATCGCTTCCATCTCGACCCCAGTCTTGCCGGTCAGACTGCACGTCGCGCGGACATAGATGGCGGAAGCCGGATGGTCGAGCTCGAAGTCGATGGTCACCCGTTCCAGCCCGAGCGGGTGGCAGAGCGGGATCAGATCGCCCGTGCGTTTGGCGGCCTGGATGCCGGCGATGCGGGCCACCGCCAGCACGTCGCCCTTGCCAACCCCGCCCTCAGCAATCCGATTGAGCGTGGCCGGCTGCATGTGGACCGTGGCGGCAGCGGTCGCCGAGCGCCGGGTCGCGGGCTTGTCGCCGACATCGACCATCACCGCCCGGCCATCGCCATCAAAATGCGTGAGTGCGCTCATGGGGCGGCACGATAGAAGGCAGGCATGCGCCGGACAAGCTTGACGCTGGCGGGCGGTGTACCGAACTCTCCCTCCAACCCCATGGAGGATGCG
>JAAFHH010000399.1 GCA_013297545.1 Alphaproteobacteria bacterium | reverse complement strand
ACCGCGATCCGCCCCTGCCCCCTCGGTCTACAGGCCGATCTGGTTGGCCCGGACGGCCCGCGCACCGTCACCACCCGCAAGATCGTTTTGGCGACTGGCATCGAATCGCCAGGGCGCTGGTGGTTGCCGGAGGTGGTGGCGGCCCTGCCCGCCCACGTCCGCGCGCACACAGCCGAGGCGATCGATTTCGCGCGTCTGAAGGGCAAGCGCGTCGCTATGCTGGGCGCGGGGGCGTCGGCCTTCGACAATGCCGCCACGGCATTGGAGGCGGGTGCCACCGTCGCCCTCTACTGCCGCCGGCCGGAGTTACAACGCGTGCAGCCGTACAAGTGGCTGTCGTTCCACGGTTTCTTGCGCCACTTCCACAGCCTGCCGGATCATGAGCGCTGGCGCTTTATGCATCACCTGTTGACCACCCGCGAAGCGCTGCCGCGCGAGACGTGGGAACGCTGCCGGCGCCACGCCGCGTTCTCGGTCCACACCGGCAGCCCCTGGCTGGCGACCCGCATGGACGGCGAGGCGGTGGTGATCACCACGCCGGCTGGAGACATCCGTGCGGATTTCCTGATCTGCGGCACTGGCTTTGTGATGGACGCCAGCACCCAGCCGGAACTGCAGGCGCTGGCCCCGCTGTTCGCACGCTGGGGCGACCGCTATAGCCCGCCGCCGGACCTTGCTGACCCAAGGCTCGCCAATTTCCCCTATCTCGGCGACGGTTTGCGTTTGACAGAACGCGCACTGGGCACAGCCCCGTGGCTGCGCGACATCCATTTGCTCAGCTTCGGGTCAACCCTGTCGTTCGGGCCGTCGGGATCGTCAATCAACGGCATGAAGTTCGCGATCCCGAAGCTGGTGGGCGCGATCGGCCGGGATTTCTTTGTGGCGGACCTCGACCAACACCACCGGGACATGCTGGCCTACGACACGCCGGAATTCGATCCGAACCTGCCCGTCAGCGCCCCATAAGCGTCTGGTTGACCTGATCACCGATACGATTGCAGTAGCCGATCGCGAGCAGCCGGCCCTGGACATAGGCTTGCGCGCGAGTGCGCCGGACATCGGGGGTGCGCTCGTTCAAGCGCAGGCCGTTTTCCTGGATGTAGCGTTCCTGGATCTCGCGGTACTCCAGGGTGTCCAGGTTGATCAGCAGGTCCGGGTCGATCGCACGGAACAACACGATCGCGGCCGGTGCCCGGGTGATGATGTCGGCAACACACGCCATACCGGCGCGCAAGGCTTCAACGCGCAAGTACGCCTGCATCTCCGGCTCGACCGGCCGACGGCGGATCGCCGCCATGCTGAGTTCTTCGATCTGTTCGAAGACGGAGCGGATTTCGCGCCCGCCGTTGCGATCAGTCGTGCGCAGGCGGACATTGTCGCCCGCAACCCGGTCGGCGGTCGCCTGGAACGCCTGTTCCATCAGGCGCACAAACCGCTCCTGCACGACAGCAGGGGACGTCGGGCTCTGCGCCCGCGCGATCATGGGGGTCAGCAGCAGGGTGGCAACGACCCAGGCATGAAAAATGCCACGCGCTAAGCACATGGCATTAATCGCTTTGCTGCATTGCACAACGCTGGCCAATGCGTTATACCTTTTTTGTCTGCGAGAGCAGACGTTTCCTCCCTAAACTTCAAGGGCCGCCTCGTGCGGCCCTCTTTTTATGCAATCTGCCTGAAAACGCCAAGCGAAATCGTTTCGTCACACGGACCATTTTGCGGTTTAACGCGGTTTGCGCGGCGGACCGGGCCAAGTGGCCAGCACGTTGTCATAGAGCCGGGTGAGTAAAGTTTGATCAGCCCCGGACCAAACCCCCTGCCGAGTGCCAGTGAAAACCTGCAACAGCGTGATGCCGTCGAACCAATCGGCGCGCTCGGCGTGCAGGATCTTGAAGTACTGGTTCAGCGCCTCATTGGCCGCGACCGGCTTGTCCGCCCCCGGCCGAATGGTCACGGTGGACTGGGTCATGCTGACGCGCAGATCGGCGCGCTTCATCAAGGCGACGTGGATGAAGGCAAGATCCGGCAGGTTGATCGGATCTTTGTAGCTCGCACCCGGCTCGATGATATGGCGCGCACTGACCACGAACGAGGCGCCAAAGGCTGCGTGCGCTTGCGCGGCCCAAGCCTTCACCACGGCTGCGAGCGAGGCGCGGGTCCGGTCCGGCAGGGCGGTCTGTTGCGCACCGACGCCAACGTTGCGCACGCCGTCTTCGGTCACTTCGAAGGCGATGTCGGTGCCCAGCGGCAGCAGGTTCTCCAGTACCTTCTGGACAATACCGTCGAGCCGATCGAGGGAGGTTAGGGTTAGCATCGCGTCCTCCGGCCGCTGAGGCGGGCTACCGCGGTTATGCCGGTGGTTTCGGCGGTTTGGCGAGCAGATTCGCGCGTTCTTTGCGATGCCAAACGCCAGCAAACAGAAAGCTCACGGTCGCGGCGAGCCCGAGCCCCAACCCAAGCCCAAGGGCGCGGTCATATCCCGTCTCTTGCGACCAGGCGAGGCCCGCGAGCCAGGGGGCAGCGGCAATCGCCGCCAGGGCCGGTGTCATCACCGCGCCGTTGATCCGCCCGAAGCGCTGATGCCCGAGCATCTCCACCACCACCGCCCCGCGCACGACCGTCATTGCGCCATTGGCGACGCCATAGAGGGCGGCAGTCAGCGCCAGCAGCCAGACTGCCGTTGGCAGCCACCAGAACGCCGCGATCGCGAGACAAAAGCCGACGAACGCCCCGCGGCCAAGCGTGCTGGCGGATACCGTATCAGCCGCGCGCCAGAGCAAGATCCGTGCGGCCACCTGAGCCGGGCCGACGACCGCAAACACCAGCGCCGCATCGGCGCCAGTCAAGCCGCGCTCGATCAGCAAGGGGTAGAAGTGCACGATAAAACCGGTCATCGCGAGGGAATAGCAGGCAAACGCGGTGGTCAGCGCCCAGAACACCGGCCGCACAGCAAGGCTGCGCAGCACCGACCCGCCCTCCTCCGCCCGGGCGGGGACCGGGTGATCGCGCGTGCGATCAATCACCAGGAGCGGCAGCACCGTTACGCCAACCCCGACCACGACCGCCAGCACGGTGAGGGTCATGCGCCAGCCGAACGCTTGTTCCAGCACCTGCACCGCCGGCACGGCAACTGTGCTGGCAAAGCCACCCCACAATGCCAGCGTGGTGATGCCCCGCCGGGCGAGCGGCCCCAGCCGGCGGGTCGCAATCGCGAAGGCGGGTTCATAGAGGGTCGCGGCCGAGGCAAGGCCGATGACCGCAAACACCATGGCCAAGGTGGTTGGCGATGGCACCAGCGACCACAGCAACAACCCAAGGCCCGCCAGCACGCCGCCGGTCGCCATGACCTCGCGGCCGCGGCCGTCATCGATCAAGGCGCCAACCGGATAGCTCGCCACGCTGGAGACGACGAGGCCGATGGAGACCGCGCTGTAGAGCGCCGCCGGCGTGGTCGCGAACTCGGCCGCCATGGCCGGCGCCAGCACCGGAAACGTATAGAACAGTGCACCCCACGCCAGGATTTCGGCGAGGCCAAGCGCGCTGAGAAAGCGATGTTCGGACCGGTCGAAGCGCCGGGCCGAGGGTGTCTGGTCGGTCACAGGCCCGAGCCTAGCCCTTTCCCCCCAAACTGTCGGGGGGAAAGGGCGGCGCGAATGGCTGCTATTCCACCGTGGTAGGCTTCGGTGCCGGCTGACCGCGGGTCTTGATCAAGGACAAGATGATCGACCCACCAATCAAGGCCACCGTGATGCCGAGGGCGA
>JAAFHH010000398.1 GCA_013297545.1 Alphaproteobacteria bacterium | reverse complement strand
AGCCGTTGGGCAGGGTCGCGGTGGTCGGCCGGAACACTTGTGCTGCAGCAGGTAACGCGGCAACGAGCGTAAGGGCGAGGGCAAGCAGGCGCATCCGGACCTCTTCAAAAAGCAACCCCCTGTTCCAGCACCCAGCCTGTGGCCGAACTGTGGCGGCGGCTGGGTTGGCTCAGTGGGCGAAGATGTCGTCCGGCCAGCCCTTGATGTCGAGGGCAGCGCGTGCGGGCAGGAAGTGGTAGCAGGCTTCCGCCAGCGCCAAGCGGCGCTCCCGGGTCAGCATGACGTTCAGCTTGTCGCGCAGCTGGTGCAGGTAGAGCACGTCGGATGCGGCATAGGCCAACTGCTCGTCGGAGAGGTGATCTGCCCCCCAGTCCGAACTCTGCTGCTGCTTGGAGATCTCGATCCCCAGCACTTCTTTCACCAGATCCTTCAGCCCGTGACGATCGGTGTAGGTGCGCGCAAGCCGCGATGCGATCTTGGTGCAGTAGACTGGTTCCGCCATCACCCCGAAGGCGACCTGCAGCATGGCGAGGTCGGCGCGCGCGAAGTGAAACAGCTTGGTGACCGACCGGTCGCCCAGCAGGCGAGCGAGGTTGGGTGCTGGGATCAACCCGTCTTCGCCCGGCATCGCCAGCTGTACCAGGTGCGCGGTGCCATCGCCGGAGGACAGCTGCACCATGCACAAGCGATCGCGCCCAAGCGCCAGGCCCATCGCCTCGCTGTCCACCGCGACGGCGCTGCCGAAGTCCATGCCTGCCGGCAGGTCGTGACGATGCAGAGTGAACTTGGACACGAGGGAGACCCTCCCAGAAGCACAAACGCCCGACGGCGAACCGTCGGGCGTCTGTCGGATTGGTGCCCAGGAGAAGACTCGAACTTCCACGAGCTTTCGCCCACTAGAACCTGAATCTAGCGCGTCTACCAATTCCGCCACCTGGGCGCGGGAGGCGGGTTATCGCTAAGGGGGGGCAGCGTTGTCAAGCTGGAATTCGCTGATCCGAGATCCATGAAACGCAATAAACGCAGCGCGGCATAGAAAATTTACGCTATCGCGGGGATGGGCTTGCAAGGCCGCATGCGAGCCGCCATGTTCGGTCGACTTCGGCGGTTATCAGGCTGTTGAAGGTCGACTGTGGCACGGGCGCTGGGGAGCGACCGCAACCACAGCAGCCGGGGAATGGGGAGCGCTTGCACGGCATGACGGCCGATTTCATCCTTGAGACCAAAGGCCTGACGAAGGAATTCAAGGGCTTTACCGCGGTCAATCAAGTCGACCTCAAGGTTCGGCGTGGCAGCATCCATGCTCTGATCGGCCCAAACGGCGCCGGCAAGACGACATGCTTCAACCTGCTGACCAAGTTTCTGCCGGTAACGCGCGGTGAGATCTTCTACAACGGCCGCGACATCACGTCGTTAAAGCCGGCGGACATCGCACGCCTTGGCTTGATCCGGTCCTTCCAGATCTCGGCCGTGTTCCCGCACTTGACGGTGCTGGAAAACGTGCGCATCGCGCTGCAACGCCAGCGCGGCAGCTCGTTTGATTTCTGGCGCTCAGAGACCACGCTCGATCAGTTCAACGACCGTGCGCACGAGTTGATCAACTGGGTCGGTTTGAGCGACTACGTCGGCTCGATCGCGGTTGAGATGCCCTATGGCCGCAAGCGCGCACTGGAAATCGCGACCACGTTGGCGCTTGAGCCGGAGATGATGCTGCTGGACGAGCCGACCGCCGGCATGGGCCACGAAGATATTGACCGGATCGTCGAGCTGGTGCGCCGCGTCTCTGCCGGGCGCACGGTGCTGATGGTCGAACACAACCTCTCCGTCGTCTCCACCTTGTGTGAGACGATCACCGTGCTGACCCGCGGTCAGGTGTTGGCAGAGGGCAACTACGAAACCGTCTCCAACAACCCGGACGTGATCCAGGCCTATATGGGGACGGCCCATGGCTGATGTGCTGCTGAAGGTCGCCGGTCTCGAATCCTGGTACGGCGAAAGCCACATCCTGCACGGCGTCGATTTCGACGTGCGTCAGGGCGAGGTGGTGACCCTGCTGGGCCGTAACGGTGCCGGCAAGACCACGACCATGAAGTCGATCATGGGCATCGTCGGCAAGCGCACAGGCTCGGTGCAGTACGAAGGCACTGAGACCATTCGGATGCCGTCGAACCGCATCGCCAAGCTCGGCATCGCGCTCTGCCCGGAGGAGCGGGGGATCTTTTCCTCGCTGAACGTCGAAGAAAACCTGATGCTGCCGCCGGTGGTGAAGCCGGGCGGGCTTGATGTGGAGCGGATCTTCACGCTGTTCCCGAACTTGAAGGAACGGCTGAAGAGCCAGGGCACCAAGCTCTCCGGCGGCGAACAGCAGATGCTGGCGATCGCGCGCATCTTGCGCACGGGTGCTCGCCTGTTGCTGCTCGATGAGCCGACCGAAGGCTTGGCGCCCGTGATCATCCAACAGATCGGCGCCACCATTCGGGCGCTGAAACAGGAAGGCTTCACCATCCTGCTGGTGGAACAAAACTTCCGCTTCGCTTCGACCGTCGCCGACCGACACTACGTGATGGAACACGGCAAGATCGTCGACATGATCCCGAACGATCAGGTCGAAGCGCAGATCGACAAGTTGCACGACTACCTCGGGGTATAAGCCTCGGGTGTTCTTTGGGGGAGGAACCAAGTGATGGCGCGGAAATTTTTTGTAGGCATGGCGGCTGCGGCCGTTTCACTGGCGATCGGTGCGGCACCCGCACTGGCGCAGATCTCGGACAACCGGATCCGCATCGGCGTGCTGACCGACATGTCCGGTCCGTTCCGCGATCTGGCGGGACCGAACTCGACGGTCGCGGCGCGCATGGCGGTCGAGAGCTTCGGCAACAAGCTCGGCAACGTGCAGATCGAAGTGGTCTCGGCCGACCACCAGAACCGCGCTGACGTCGGTGCAACGATCGCGCGCGAATGGTTCGACCGCGACGGCGTCGATGTGATCATCGACGTGGCGAACTCGGCCGTCGCACTCGCTGTCAGCCAGCTCGCCCGCGAGCGCAACAAGGTGCTGCTCGCCACCGGTCCTGCGACCGACGCGCTGACGGGTGCGACCACCTGCACCGAGAACACCGTGCACTACGTGTACGACACCTGGGCGCTCGCCAACGGCACCGCGAAGGCGGTTGTGCAGTCGGGTGGCCGGTCGTGGTACATCATCACGGCGGACTACGCGTTCGGCCATGCGCTGGAAGCCGCCGCCATGCGCGTCGTGCGCGAAACCGGTGGTGAAATCCGCGGTAGCGTGCGCGCACCGCTGAACACCCAAGACTTCTCGTCGTTCCTGGCGCAGGCACAGTCCAGCCGGGCGCAGATCGTCGGTCTTGCGAACGCCGGTGCGGACACCATCAACTCGGTCAAGCAGGCGGCTGAATTCGGCCTCGGCCGGCGCGGCCAGAAGCTCGCCTCGCTGTTGGTGTTCTTGTCGGACATCCACTCGCTTGGTCTGCAGACCGCGCAAGGCCTGCAGTTCACGGAAGCCTTCTACTGGGACATGAACGACAGCACGCGTGCCTGGTCGCAGCGCTTTGGCCAGGTGGCAAACCCGCGCGGCACGATGCCCAGCATGGTGCACGCCGGTAACTACTCGGTCGTGACCCAGTACTTGAACGCAGTGTTGGCGACCGGCACGGATGCTGGCGTCACCGTCGTCAACAAGATGAAGGAAGCGCCGGTCAATGACCCGCTGTTCGGCCCGGGCCAGATCCGTGCCGACGGTCGCCG
>JAAFHH010000405.1:2680-3720 GCA_013297545.1 Alphaproteobacteria bacterium | reverse complement strand
TGGCGCTGTCGACCCAAGAAGCCCGAGACCGCGCGCTGCGGGCACTGGCACTTGCCCAAGACGGCATTGGGGAAATGGAAAAGCTGGTCGTGGTCGTGCGCGAGTTGGCGGACGACACGGTGCGGGTCACCGGCATGGCGAACGCGATCGGTCGCATCGCCCAGCAAACCAACATGCTGTCCTTGAATGCCGCCATTGAGGCCGCGCGCGCGGGCGAGCATGGCCGCGGCTTTGCGGTGGTCGCCGAAGAAGTGCGCAAACTGGCCGATGGGGCAGGCCAGCTCGCCCGCGAGATCGGCGAACTGGTGCGCACCAGTGCGGAAAAGACCGACCGTTCGGTCGATATCGCCCGCGGCACGTCGGATGTGATGCACCGCATCACGCGCTCCGCCAAGGATACCAACGATCTCGTTAGCTCGATCGCGGTCTCGATGGAAGAACAGCAGGCAACTGCGGTTGACTTGAATGAACGCTTGGCGGAAGTGGTGCGGATCAGTCAGTCCAACTCCGTCGCGTCGGAAGAAATCGCCTCGACCTTGGCGGATCTCGCGCGCATGGCCGCTGACACGCACCAGCAGATGGACAGCTTTGTCAGTGCGATCGAAGCAGATAGCGAAGCCGTACGCTACGCTGCAGCGCTTTAACCGTTCGTTCCTGCGACCGGCGCTTCGCCTTCGCGGGCGAACACTTGGGCCTGAGCGCGAGCGCGCGCCGCCAGCGCCACCAGATCATTCATCGCCGTGCTGATTTGCTCGGCGGCCGACGCAGTGCTCTGGCCGATGCGTTCCAGTTCGCCGACACCATCGTTCAAGTTGGCCATGGTCACGCGCTGTTCTTCCATGGCGGTGGCGATCGCGTGGGCCACCCGTTCGGTTTCGGCAACCGCGCTTGCGATCTCCACCATGCCCTCGCCAACGGACTCCGCGAGGGCAACGCCGTCCAGGCTTTTCGCTTCGCTGGCACTCGCGATCTCGGAAATGCTGCGCGCGAGGTCAGCGCTCGAGGCCGCGAGCTTGCGCACTTGCTCGGCCACCACCGAA
>JAAFHH010000405.1:0-2670 GCA_013297545.1 Alphaproteobacteria bacterium | reverse complement strand
TTCAGCGACAGCATGTTGGTCTGCACCGCGATGCGGCGAATATCATCGGTGATGCTGGAGACCCGGCCAACGTGCAGGGCGATGTCGCGCACGGTGGTGATCATCTGGGCGATGCCGCCTTGGCCCACTTGGACTGCTTCTGAGGCGTGCCGCGCGTTGACGCTGGTGACGCGCGTGGCGTCCGACACGTCGACGATTGCGGCGTTGGTTTGGCCAAGGCCGGTGCCAAAGCGCTGCAGCTGGCGCAGCTGGGCGACTGCACCGGTGGCCACTTGGCTGATTGCGGCGGCGGCCTGGTCGGCTGCGGTTGCCACTTGTTCGGCCGATCGCATCATGTCCATCGCCAAATCGTGGGCGTCCGCGCGCTTCTGGCGCAGCACTTCGGCCGCCATCGCCATCTCGCCGATTTCGTCGCGCCGCTCGGCACCCGGAAACTTGGTCGAGGTGTCGCCATTGGCCAAGGCGGCCAACGCCGTCGCTGCACCGCGCACCGGGCGCACCACGCCGATCGCAATCATCCACCAGACGAAGCCGGTCAGCCCAAGGCCGATCACGACTGCCACCGTGAGGCCGATCTGCAGTTGGCGTTCCAGTGTCGCGGCCTCGCCAACCGCTTCGGCAGCGTTGTTGCGGATGCGATCTTCGACCACGCTCGCCGCCCCGCGCAGGGCCGCATCGATGCGCTGCCATTCCAGGTGCAGCTGCAAGATCAGGGCGCGGTCATTGGTTTGAAACGCCCGGCGCAGCCGCTCCGCGAACGGATCGAGCAGGGCGAGCGCTTGGTCAGCCCGCTCGCGCACCTCGGGCGTCAGCATCTCGGGGAAATCGGTCACCAGGTTTTGCCATTTCTGCCGCACTTCGCGCGCGGCCGGCAGCACCCGGTTGGCGATCCGGGGAGCCTGGTCCAGTTCTGCCATCACGCTGACGATGCGCAGGCGCATGGCGTCGAGGTCGTCGACCAGGGTGACGACAGCAAAGCGTGCTTCGTGGTCGTGCACGGCAATCGCCTCGAACAGCACGGCGTTGCGCTGGACAGCGATCAGCGACAACGAGGCAAGGCCGGCGATCAGAGCGAGGAAGGCCAGCAAGGCCACTGTGGTGCGGGCTTTTAGGGTTAATGCCATCCGAAACGCTCCCGAGCCGATAGCCATGATATAGAAGCGATGCTGCGGCAAAGCCTACCAGAATCGACGGCTAGCGCCGCTGGCGTGCGGCCTTCGCAGCCCCGCGGGCGACGGCTTGTTCCGCATCAGACTTCGGCCGACCCCGGGTCTTTGGTTGCTCGCGCTTCGGTGCTGGTGCGACCGGCACGCCGAGATCGCGCGCCTCCAGCCGCTTGATTTGATCGCGCAGGCGGGCGGCGGTTTCGAATTCGAGGTCGGCGGCAGCCGCGCGCATCTGCTTTTCCAAGTCCGCGATCACGGCTTTCAAGTCTTTGCCAACGAAGCTGTCGCCGCTCTCGGTCGCATCAACCTCGATCCGGTCACCGCGCTCGTAGACCGAGGACAGAATGTCGCCGATCTGCTTCTTCACGCTTTCGGGCGTGATGCCGTGCTCTGCGTTGTAGGCCTGCTGCTTCTCGCGCCGCCGGCTGGTCTCGTCGAGCGCCTGGGTCAGGCTGTTGGTCATCCGATCGGCGTAGAGAATGCAGCGGCCATCGATGTTGCGCGCGGCCCGGCCGATGGTTTGGATCAGCGAGGTGCGGCTTCTGAGATAGCCTTCCTTGTCTGCATCCAAGATCGCCACCAGTGCACATTCCGGAATATCGAGACCTTCGCGCAACAGGTTGATACCGATCAGAATATCGAACACGCCGAGGCGCAGATCGCGCAGGATTTCAATGCGCTCCAGGGTTTCGATGTCCGAATGCAGATAGCGGACTTTGAGGCCGGCCTCGTTCAAGTATTCGGTCAGTGCTTCGGCCATCTTTTTGGTCAGCGTGGTGATCAGCACCCGGTGGCCGTTCGCAGCACAGGTGCGGCACTCCGCGATCACGTCGTCGACCTGATGTTCGGTCGGCCGGATGATGCAGACCGGGTCGATCAGGCCGGTCGGGCGCACCACTTGTTCGACGAACACGCCGTGGGTGCGTTCCAACTCCCACGGTCCTGGGGTCGCGGACACGAACACCGTGTCGGGGCGCATCGCGTCCCATTCCTCGAACTTCAGCGGCCGGTTGTCCATGCACGACGGCAGGCGGAAGCCGTGTTCGGACAGCGTGGATTTGCGCGCAAAGTCGCCTTTGAACATGCCACCGATCTGGGGGACGGTGACGTGGCTTTCGTCCACAATCAGCAGCGCGTTGTCGGGCAGGAATTCGAACAAGGTGGGCGGCGGCTCGCCAGGTTTCCGGCCCGAGAGGTAGCGCGAATAGTTCTCGATCCCGGCGCACGACCCGGTGGTTTCCAACATCTCGAGGTCGAACTGGGTGCGCTGCTCCAAGCGCTGGGCTTCGAGCAGGCGGCCAGCTTTGTGCATTTCTTCCAGGCGCACGACCAATTCGGCGCGGATCTGCTTGATCGCTTGCAGCAGGGTCGGGCGCGGCGTCACGTAGTGGCTGTTGGCATAGACCCGCACCGCTTGCAGCGCATCGGTCTTTTCCCCCGTCAGCGGGTCGAATTCGACAATCGCTTCGATCTCGCCGCCGAACAGGGACAAGCGCCAAAAAAA
>JAAFHH010000396.1 GCA_013297545.1 Alphaproteobacteria bacterium | reverse complement strand
GGCCGCGCCAGCCGGCATAGCCTCGGCCGTTTCCTGGGTTTCGCGAGCGAGCTCCTCGCGCGCGCCAAAGTCGAGCTCCGCCACCTCTTCCCGCAAATTCTCAACTATGACCCAATCAGGCGCTGGCAAGCGCAGCAAGCGCTCGACCTTCGCCATATCAGCTCGCGCCGTCGCCAGCTCCTCGGCGGACCGAAACGGCTTTTCCAGAACGAGTGCCGCGGACTCCGCCGCTGCTTCCAAAGCATCCGCGGTCAGCCGGCGCTGGCGGGCATCAAACGCTAATGTCTCGGCTGACAGCGCTTGTGCAGCCCGTGGCCACACGTTTTCCGGCGCTTCGAGGTTCATGGCGAGCGACCAGGTGCGGACCTGGGTTTGATCCACCCAGCGCCCGTCCTCCTCCTGCTGAAGGGTGAGGGTCAGGGTGGGCGGCTCGCGGCCAGGGTTGCTGGGTACTGACAGCGAGAGCTCGACGCGGCGCGGTCGCATCTTGCCAGACGGCAAGATGTCGCCGGTCGGATCGTCCGGGATCGCGATCGTACCGACTTCGTCAAGCCGGCGCTGCGAGACCCGGATCGCCTGCAGGATGCGCTGGCGCAGCACAGCACCCGCCGCCTGGCGCGGTGTGTGCGCAGCGTCCTTGTCCTTTTTGTCGGCAAAATCAAAGGTGTGCTGGGCACCAAGAGTGTCCGTCAGGGTGACCACGAACGGCTTGGTCTGCAGCGCTTCCAGCGTCGGCACAAAGGCCTCGATCGCTTCAGCGCTGTCGCGGATCGCAGGCGCCCTGGCAGCACGCTCGATAGTCGAGCGTGCATCGTTCTGCTCGTACCGCCAGCGGCGTTCGGCCGCCTCGAATTTGCCAAGCCGCATCGAGGCTTCGACGCGCATCATGAGGAGCGGGTTGCCGCTCGCAATCGCCTGCAGGCGCGCGGGCGAAACCTCGTTGGCATCTTCTTCGACGATTTCGCGCTGGATCATTGCACCCGTCGACTTCGACGAGGCAGCGCGCAAGAACTGCGTGATGAACGCGGCTTTGGTCGCGACCATGCCGTAGATCCAGGCGTCGAGCGAACCTTTGCGCAGATACCGGAAGTCTTGCACTTCCGGTGTTTCGTTGCCCGAGCGCTGGCCGCGACCATTGCGCTGCACCAGCATCCACGGGGCCCAGGGCACATCGAGGTGATGATGGGCGATCAAATGGGTCTGGACATTGACACCCGTTCCGAGCCGCGACGTGCTGCCGAAAACCACGGTGCCAAGAGGGTCTCCACCTTTTGTCGCGTCCCACCCCGGATGACCCGCCCGGCGCGGGCCCCAGACTTCTTCCGCCAATGCCACCGCGCGCGGTCCAGCAGGATCTGTCAGAGCCTTCTGCCAGCGCTTACGATCGGCTTGGCTGATATCCTCGACGTAGTCGAGCACCACAATCCCATTGTGCGTCAGCCCCTCGATCAGCGCACCGCGCACGGTCCACGCCGAAGCCGAGAGCTCGCCAGCTTTGGTCAGTGCCTCCAACTCCAACTCGGAGGCCGCCTTGTCCCCGGCGTCCGATGCGTCTGCCTCGTTCTCGGCGTCGCCGTCTTTGCGCAGCACCGGCGCTTTTGCATGCAGCCCGAGATCCGAGAACACCGCTTGCACGGTGCCGGGGTTGCGCTCGGCGATCTCCGTCACCAGCCGGATGGCCTGGGCGACCTTGTGGGTGTCGTCGGCCGCGACGTCAGCCGGGTCGATGCCCATGGCGAAGAGCTCACCGTCGCTTAACAGCTGCAGTGCCAGGCTGCCCTTGCGCCCGTCGCCCGCGATTTTGAGCATATTGTCTTTGTCGCCGCGGCGGACGGTCGCCGCGCGAACTGCCAACGATTGCATCATGGCAACGACCGCCGGAGTTTGCGGCGCCGGCACCACTTGGGTGCGCATTTCTGGCCGGCGCAACGTCGCGATGTCGTCGGTCTGCACGACATCGGCGATCGGTGCCAACATTGTCGCGAGCTCAGGCAGGTTCGCTAGGCCACTCAGCCGAGTTTCGAGGCGCCACGCACCAGACGGCCCCATGGCGACTTTGCTGCTGACTTGACCAAAGACACCCAGCCACTTGTCGAAGCTGGTCAATCCGGCCGCGGCGAGATCGCGGCCTTGGAGATATTTTTGCAAGGCAAAGATCTCGGGCACTGTGTTCGTGACGGGTGTGCCAGTTGCGAGATATAGCCCGGTGTAGCCACGCCCACGCTGCTCATTCGCCTCCATCATCAGACGACTGAGCTGATAAAGCCTGGTTGCGCGGATGCTTTCTCCGGTTGGAATACCGCGAATATCCTCGGCACTAGAAACAATACCCAGCCGCTTGTACGCTTGCGCTTCGTCAACCGCTAGATCTGTAATGCCGAGCTCTTCCCAAGTGATAAAATCATCACCGGGCTTTTCTAAAAACTCTTTTAGTTTTGTCTCCCGTTTTGCTTTAATTTTTTCGAGCCGCTTGATGTCTTTTGTGCTCGGCTCCGCCATTTGTTCGGCGGTGGAAATGGCATCGAGGTATTCCGCAATCTGTTCCTTCAGAAAGCGGGTTTCTGCGTCACGAGACGGGCGCAGCAGGTTGAGCTGGTCGTGGGTTACGATCACCGCGTCGTAGTGACCGGCGGCGATGCGGCCAAGTGCCTGGTGGCGCTCCTCTCGGCCACTCGGGATCGTACCCCACCGAAGGTTCGGATATGTCGCGCGCGCCGTGTCAACGACATCGCCGTAGGTTGCTTTCAGCACCGCGATCATCGGCCTGGCGCCGCGGTCGAGCCGCACGCGTTCGGCCGCCGTCGCTATCATCACCAAGGTTTTGCCAGCGCCAACCTCGTGCCAAATCCCGGCGGTGCCGTTGACGAGGCAGCGGGCCACGGCATCGCGCTGGCTCTGGCGCAGCTTGTCGCGAACGTCCGCCGCCATCCCCGGAAATGTCAGGTGCGACCCGTCGAACTGGGGCGCTACCGAGCCGTTGAACAGCCTATTGTAGTTTGCAGCAAGCTCTTCCCGGCGCTCTGGCGTGCGCCAGATCCAATCCTTAAACGCCTCTTCGAGCTCAGCCGCCTTCGCCGCCACATCCGCTGTAGCCTGAGGGTCGACCTTGCCGTCGTCATCGCGAACGACGGGCAATTTCTTGTTCATCAAACCGGCGAGAATATCGACGCCGTTGATGTCGTGCGCACCGTACTTGGTCGTGGCTGCATAGGAGTAGGCTTTGCCTGAGAAAATGGTGGCTGTACTTGCTCCAGCGCCACGACGTTGCGCTGGAGCGCTGGATCGAGGGCCGCGAGCTCACGCGCGACGTGGAGCTTCGCACGCACATTGCCGGAGAGGTATTGATCGGCACTGGTCCAATCGCGGGCCAGCGGATCGTACCAGAGGGCAGGGCCCGCGCGCCGGATCGTTTCGGCAGCAACGTCGGCTGCACTCCGATCTGTGGTGTCAATCCCCAGCGTGGTGGCCAGGCGTGGCAGATCGACCCGGCCAGTGTCCGCCCGCACGATCGCGACGGCAAGGAACGGATCGTCGACGGTCGAGCGCTGCGGTGTCGTCGAGATGACGTCCTCGCTGAACACGCGCGCTTTGCTGACGCTGCGCGCGCGCTTGCCTTTGGTCTCCTCGCGCTGCTCAAGGCCGGTCAGCAGCGGGTAATCTGGCGAGACGTCGAGCACCTTCAGCACGGCTGGTGAGTGGAACGTGCCGTGGGAGTCGACGAAGCGATCGTAGCTGGCATTGAGCGCAGCCCGTGCCGCGATCCGGTCGGGCTCGGGAGCCCCGGTCGATTGG
>JAAFHH010000040.1:7597-12860 GCA_013297545.1 Alphaproteobacteria bacterium | reverse complement strand
CCGGCTTCCAGCAGGCTTTCGTGGGTGCCGGTGTCGAGCCAGGCATAGCCGCGGCCCATGCGCTCGACTTCCAGCTGGCCGCGTTCCAGGTAGACCCGGTTGACGTCGGTGATCTCCAGCTCGCCGCGCGGGCTGGGCGCGATCTTGCGCGCCACATCCACCACATCGGGCGGGTAGAAGTAGAGGCCGGTGACCGCGAAGTTGGAGCGCGGCTGGCTCGGCTTTTCTTCGATCGAGATCGCCTTGCCAGTGTCGTCGAATTCGACCACGCCATAGCGTTCCGGGTCGGCCACATGGTAGCCGAACACGGTCGCCCGGTCGGTGCGCTGGGCGGCGCGGGTCAGCACCGGCTCCAAGTCGTGGCCGTAGAAGATGTTGTCGCCCAGCACCAAGGCTGCCGGCTCGCCATTCAAGAACCCGGTGTCGGCGGCGATGTGGAAGGCTTGGGCCAGACCCTCGGGCTTTGGCTGCACGGCCCAGGTGATCTCGATGCCATAGTCGCTGCCATTGCCGAGCAGGCGCTGGAACTGCGACTGATCTTCCGGCGTCGTGATCACCATGATCTGGTGGATGCCGGCCAGCATCAGGGTCGACAGCGGGTAGAAGATCATCGGCTTGTCGTAGACCGGCAGCAGCTGCTTGGAGACCGCGCGGGTCACCGGGTAGAGCCGGGTGCCCGAGCCACCGGCGAGCACGATACCCTTCATGGGCGAGGTCATGGCATAAGCTCCGGCATCAAGGCGGCCAGCGCCTCGCGCCAATCGGGTTGCGAGATGCCGAAGGTGGCAGCGATGCGGGCACAGTCCAGCACCGAATTCGCCGGCCGCTTGGCGGGGGTTGGATAGTCGGATGTCGCGATGCCTTTGACCGGCACGTCGCGCCCACCATGGGCGACCGATGCCGCTAGGATCGCCCGAGCAAACGCCGCCCAATCAGTCGCCGGTGCGCCGGCGAAGTGGTAGACGCCAGCGACGGACGCGTCATCCAGCAGGCGCAGGCCCACGGTCTGGCAGGCCACCGCAATCGCAGCCGCGGGCGTCGGCCCGCCGTGCTGATCGGCGACCACGGTCAGCTGGTCGCGATCTTTGGCGAGCCGCAGCATCGTCTTCACAAAGTTGCCGCCGGTGCGGCCGAACACCCAGGCGGTGCGCAGCACGACAGCCGGGTGCCCGGCCAACGCCTGCTCGCCCGCGAGCTTGGAGGCGCCGTACACACCGAGCGGCCCGGTCGGGTCGCTTTCCCGCCAGGCGCGGCCGGGTGCACCGTTGAACACATAGTCGGTCGACAGGTGCACAATCGGCACGCCGGTGGCGGCGAGGTTCGCCACCCCATCGCGGTTGACGGCGTAGGCGCAATCCGCATCACCTTCCGCCTTGTCGACGGCGGTGTAGGCGGCACAGTTGATGATCAAGTCCGGCCGCTCGACGGCGACCGCAGCCGCATCGGTGATGTCGAGATCACCACTGGTATAGCCCGCCACCCGCCAGCCGGCCGGCCAAGCGAGCCGCATGACCTCAGAGCCAACTTGCCCGGCAGCACCAGTGACCAGAACAACCGGCATCGCTTACGACCGCCCGAGGCCGAGGCGCTTGGCGGCATCGGTCTTCGCCCGCAGATCGCGCCACCAGTCCGCGTGGTCGAGATACCAGCGCACAGTCGCTTCCAAGCCGCTCGCGAAGGTCTGTTTCGGTGTCCAGCCGAGTTCCTGCTTGATCTTGGTCGCGTCGATCGCGTAGCGCGCATCATGGCCCGGGCGATCGGTGACGTAGGTCACCAGACGCCGGCGCGGGCCGTCGGGCGAGACCCCGACCAGCCGATCGAGTATGTCGCAAATCGCGTGCACGACGTCGATGTTGCGCTTTTCTTCGTTGCCGCCGACGTTGTAGCTCTCGCCATTGCGGCCGCGCTTTAGGATGGTCAGCAGCGCGTCGGCATGATCATCGACGTAGAGCCAGTCCCGCACGTTCAGGCCCTGGCCGTAGACTGGCAGCGGCTTGCCGTCGAGCGCATTGGCGATCATCACCGGGAACAGCTTTTCCGGGAACTGCCAGGGTCCGTAATTGTTCGAACAGTTCGAAATCACGATCGGCAGCCCGAAGGTGTGGTGCCAGGCACTGACCAAATGGTCCGATGCGGCTTTGGACGCCGAATAGGGCGAGCGCGGATCGTAGGGCGTGGTCTCCAGGAACAGGCCGGTGTCGCCGAGCGAGCCGTAGACCTCGTCGGTCGAGACATGGTGGAAGCGAAAGCGCGCCTTTGCGTCACCCTCCAGCCGGCGGTAGTGGGCAAGGGCTGCTTCCAGCAAGGTTGCCGTGCCCATCACGTTGGTCTGCACGAAGGCGAGCGGGCCATCGATCGAGCGATCGACGTGGGATTCCGCCGCCAGATGCATGATGGCATCGGGCTGGTGGTCGGCCAGCACCCGGTCGATCGCAGCGCGGTCGCAGATGTCGGCCTGGATCAAGGTGTAGCGCGGGTCGGTGGCGGCGGTTTCCACCGCGCTTGGGTTGGCGGCGTAGGTCAGCACGTCGACATTGACCACCTGCCAGGCGGGATCAGCGATCGCCTGGCGGATCACGGCCGATCCGATAAAACCGGCGCCGCCGGTGACCAAAAGTTTCATGGCGTTACAGTCCACCAAATCAAGCGAAGGGGGGTTCGGCCAGCTCGGCCAGCAGCGGGGCGACCCGGTCTTTGTCCGACAGCTCGGCCAGGGCTTCATCGAAGCCCCAGGTGATCTTGAGGGCGGGGTCGTTCCAGCGAATGCCGCGGTCGTGTTCGCGGGAATAGAGGGCGGTCACCTTGTAGGCCACTTCGGTATCCGGCTCCAAGGTCGCAAAGCCATGGGCAAAGCCGGCGGGCACCAGGATCTGCACGCCATTGTCGGCTGAGAGCTCAACCGCGACATGCTGGCCATAGGTCGGCGACGAGCGGCGCAGGTCAACCGCGACATCCAAGATCCGGCCGCGCAGCACCCGCACCAGCTTGTCTTGCGCCTTCGGGGCCAGCTGATAGTGCAGGCCGCGCACGGTGTAGACCGGCTTCGACAGCGAGTGATTGTCCTGCACGAAGTCGTGGCTGATGCCGGCCGCGACCCAAGTTGCCCGATTGTAGGTCTCGACGAAGAACCCGCGGGCATCGCCGTGGCGCTTGGGCGTGATCAGCAGAACATCGGGAATGGCCGTCCGTTGGACGTCGAGGGACATGTCGGGTCGGCCTTCTAAAGCGGTCACGGGGCAGCGAATGCGTGTAGCGGGTCTTGTGTTCCAGCGTCAATCAGCCATATCGGGGGACAGTGGCGGGGTCGGTCGAAGCGCCTATGCATTTCGGCGGGTAGCGTTGCTTTCTGACCTGCAGTAGGTTTCCCCGCGCCCGATAGGGTTTGATCGTCCGCCTTGGCCGTTGTAGGTATCTGCTGCGGCCAGAGCAGGACGGTTGGATTGCTGGGCACACATCAGGCTGGATGAAAGCGTGCGGCAGTCGCTGGCGCTTCTTGATCCAGGCCACTTTGGACGAAAGTGCCGATCATGATGCAAATGATGAACCGGATGCAGACCAAAAGCCCTGAGATGCGTCAGGCGCTGAAGTTGTGCATGCCTTATCTTGGTGTCGCCGCGTTGTTTTCGGGCGCCATCAACTTGCTGTTCCTCGCCCCCTCGCTCTACATGATGCAAGTCTACGATCGCGTGCTGAATTCCGGCAGCGGGTGGACTTTGGCGATGTTGACGATCGCGGTCGCTGCCGCCTTGCTGGTGATGGCGATCCTGGATCCCTTGCGCGCGCGGGTGCTGATCCGGGTCGGCATCAAGCTCGACAACCTGATGTCGCGCCGGGTGCTGTCCGCCCTGGTGGAGCGCGGCGTGACCGCGGGATCGGACAAGTACCGCGAAGCCCTGCGTGATTTTGACAATTTCCGCCAGGTGATGACCGGCCAAGGCATCCACGCGATGTTCGATCTGCCGTGGTTTCCGATCTACATGCTGGTGATGTTCTTGTTGCATCCGTGGTTCGGGATGCTGGCACTGGTGGCCTCTGTTCTGCTGCTGCTGCTGGCGATCGCGAATGAGATGGCGACGAAGAAGGCGCTGCAGGTCGCGAACTCCTACGCGGTGCGCACCTACGGCTTCACGGATGCGACCTTGCGCAATGCTGAAGTCGTCCAGGCCATGGGCATGATGCCGGGGGTGACCAAGCGCTGGTCGAAAGACCGTGAGGCGATGATGGGCTACCAGGCGGCGGCGTCCGACCGGGCGGCTGACCTCGGCGGCGCCATCAAGTTCGCCCGCATGTTCGTTCAGTCCGCCGCACTTGGCATGGGGGCGTGGCTTACCGTGCAGCAGAGCATCAGCGCGGGTGCCATGTTTGCCGCAACCATCCTGCTGGGCCGCGCCCTCGCCCCGGTTGAGCAAGCGGTTGGGGCTTGGAAGGGCCTCATCCTGGCGCGCCAGTCGCTGACCCGGGTGATCGAACTGTTGACCGCAGTGCCGCCGCGCGATGTTGCGATGAAGCTGCCGGCCCCGACCGGGCGCTTGCAGCTCGAACGCGTGGTCTATGCCCCGCCGGGCACCGACAAGGCGATCATCAAGGGTGTCAGCCTCGAGCTCGCGGCCGGTGAGAGCATGGGCGTGATCGGCCCGTCAGCGGCCGGCAAATCCACGCTTGCGCGCCTGATCGTTGGTGTGTGGCGGCCGAACTCTGGTGCGGTACGCCTCGATGGCGCGGATGTGTTCAGTTGGGACCGGGCGGATTTCGGCATGTATGTCGGCTATCTGCCCCAGGACATCGAACTGTTTGCCGGCACCATCCGGGAAAACATCGGTCGCTTCACGGAGGCGGATCCGGAAGCGATTGTCGAAGCCGCCAAGCGCGCTGGCGTGCACGACATGATCTTGCGCTTGCCGCAAGCCTACGACACGGAAATCGGCACTGGTGGTGAAGTGTTGTCCGGCGGCCAGCGCCAGCGCATTGCGCTCGCACGTGCACTGTTCGGCAATCCGCGCCTGCTCGTCCTCGATGAACCGAACGCCAACCTGGACAGCGAAGGCGAGATGGCGCTGAACCAGACCCTGCTCGATCTAAAGCAGATGGGCACCACCATCGTCATCATCGCGCACCGCCCGTCGGTGTTGAACGTGGTCGACAAGGTGGTGGTGATGCGCGACGGCTTGGTGGAGATGTTCGGCCCGCGGGCTGAAGTGATCGCCAAGCTGACCTCCAACGTTGTGCGCCCGGCGGCTTTCGCTGGCGGTGCGCAACCGCCGGC
>JAAFHH010000040.1:0-7587 GCA_013297545.1 Alphaproteobacteria bacterium | reverse complement strand
CCGCCGGCGCCCCAGGCCTAAGGAACGCGACCCATGATGATGCAACCGTCTGGCGGCGCCCCGCTCACCGCCGCTCAAGCCCAGCGCGCTCACACCGAGAAGCTGGCGCAATCGATTCCGATCGTCACCGAAGATGCCCGCGGCGTGATCCGCTTGGGCTACGCCGTGCTGTTCTTGTTCTTCATCGTGCTGGGCGGCTGGCTCGCGATTGCACCGCTCGCGTCCGCGTCGATCTCGATGGGGACCGTCAAGGTCGAAGCCCAGCGCCAAGCCGTGCAGCACCTCGAAGGCGGCATTGTGAAGGAAATCCGCGTGCGTGATGGCCAGCGGGTCGCCGAAGGCGATGTGCTGATCCGCTTGGATGATGCCCAAGCGCGCGCGAACTTCGATGTCTCCTTCAGCCAGTTCATGGCGCTGAAGGCGGTCGAGGCTCGGCTGATTGCCGAACGCGAAGAAGCAACCGTGCTGCGCTTCGGCCCGGAATTGATCGCAGCACAATCGGACCCGATGGTGGCGCAGATCATGGCGGCCCAGCAGCAGCTGTTCACCGCCCGGCGCGACACCTTGCTGAACCAAGAACAAGTGCTGCGCCAGCGCATCCTGCAGTCGCAAGAACAGATCCGGGCCGCACAAGCGCAAGAAACCTCCCAGCGTCTGCAGTTGGCCCTCATTCGCGATGAACTGCAGGGCACGCGTGAGCTGTTTGAACGCGGCTGGGCGCCGCGCACGCGCGTGCTGGCACTCGAACGCACGGCAGCCGCCCTGGTTGGCCAGCAGGCGGAGTATTCGGGTTCCGTCGGTCGGCTGCGCCAGCAGATCGGCGAAAACGAAGTGCAGATCCAGCAGCTGCGCCGCGATCGGCTGCAGGAAATCGCCGATCAGCTGCGCGACACCGGCGTGCGGCTTGGCGATGCGGAACCGCGCATGCGTGCTGCGCGCGACTCGCTCGATCGCATTGTGATCAAGGCGCCGATGGCGGGCATTGTGGTCGGCATGACCACCTTCACGGTTGGTGGCGTGGTCAACCGCTCAGAGCGCTTGATGGACATCGTGCCCGATGGCTCGCCGCTGATCGTCGAAGCGCAGGTGATTATCACCGACGCCGACAATATTCGGGCGGACATGAAGGCGGAATTGCACTTGTCCGCCATGAAACGCGGCTCGACCATCCCGATCGTCAAGGGGTGGGTGCGCACGGTTTCGGCCGACCGCTTGGTCGATCAACACACCGGCATGCCGTACTTCTTGGCGCGCATCGAGGTGGACAAAGACAGCCTTGCGTCCCAGCCGGACATCACGCTGATCCCCGGCATGCCGGTCGACGTGATCATCCCACTGAGCTCACGCACAGCGCTGACCTACTTGATCCAGCCCTTCCTCCAGGGGATCGATCGCGCTGGTCGCGAACAATAGATCACCCGTCATCAGGGACTTGTTTGATGAAAATCCTGTTTGCGCACCAGAATTTCCCGGGTCAGTTCAAGCACCTATGCCGCCACTTCGTTGGCGAGGGCGGGCATGAGCTCTACTTCCTAACCCGGGATAATCAAAACCGCATTCCGGGGGTCGAGCGGCTGGTCTACGATCCGCAGCGCGAAGTGACCAAGGGTATTCACCATTACATTGGTGAGTATGAAAAGGCGATCCTCTACGGGCAAGCCTGCACTCGCCAGGTGATCGCGCTGAAGGATCGCGGCTGGAAGCCCGATATCATGATCGGCCACAATGGCTGGGGCGAAACGCTGTTCTTGAAGGACATCTTTCCCGATGTTCCGCTGCTCAGCTATTTCGAATTCTTCTACGACAGCTGGAAGGCCGATTGCGCGTTCGACCCGGAATACCCGATGTCGTTCGACGATCGCCTGCGGGTGCGGATCAAGAATTCGATCAACCTGACCGGGTTGGTCGCGGCCGACTGGGGCTTGTCGCCGACCGAATGGCAGCGCAGCCGCTACCCGGTGGAGTTCCAGCAGAAGATCTCGGTCATCCACGAGGGGGTCGACACCGACGAGTTGACGCCCGACCGCTCGGTCACCTTCACGCTGCCCGATGGCCGGACCTTCGGCGCGCACGACGAGGTGATCACCTACGTCAGCCGCAATCTGGAACCTTACCGCGGCTTCCACACCGTGATGCGCTCCCTGCCCGAGATCCTGCGCCGGCGGCCGAACGCGATCGTGCTGATGATCGGTGGCGATGAGGTGTCCTACGGCCGGCGCTTGCCCGAAGGCGAGAGCTACAAGAAGAAGTACTTGGCCGAAGTGCCGGTCGATCCGTCGCGCGTGTTTTTCCTCGGTAAAATCCCTTACGACCAGTTCATCGGCATCCTACGGGTGTCGGCCGCGCACATCTACCTGACCTATCCGTTCGTGCTGTCGTGGTCGATGCTGGAGGCGATGTCGATCGGCTGCTGCGTGATCGGCTCGGCAACACCGCCGGTGATGGAGGTGTTGAAGCACGACCAGAACGGCATTTTGGTGGATTTCTTCTCGCCAAGCGCCGTTGCGGACGCGGTCGACCGGGTGCTCGATCACCCGACCAGAATGCAGCATCTGCGTGATGCCGCGCGCAAAACCATCGTGGACAGCTACGATCTGAAGCGGATCTGCCTGCCGCGCACCTTGCGCTTGATCGAGGACATCGCTAAGCGCCAACGGCCAACGGTCGGGCTGCTGAAGCCCGCGGGTGCGCCCGCACCGATGCCCGCGCCGGCTGCCCGCTCGCGGGTGCCGCAAAACCTGCGGCGGAAGCGCTAGGAGCTTGGGCGCACCCGCAAACGCACTGGCCTCACGGTACACTCCGTGGCTAAAGTACCACCAGCGTTCGCACCGGCTGAGCGCGTTGGAGAGGCCCTGATCGCCCGTGTCGACGAAGCGCCAAACCCCCATCGGGCTCGATGCCCTGGCTGCACCCGCGGTGACGTCGGCGCGCTCGCCCTTCGCGCATCAGGATAGCCAAGTTCTCGATCACCTGGATTTCATCGGCCGCAGCCGCCCCGGCAAGCGGGCACTGGTGATGGCGCTTGGCCTGTTGTCGCCGCAAAACCGCCGGGACCAGATCCTGCGGGTTGCCTATATCGCGTTCAAGGAAACCGTCCGCACCCTCGATGGTCAGGCGTTCCAGATGTCGACCGGCGACATCGTGTGGACCGGCAAGATCAACTCGCCCGAGGATTTGAAGCATTCCATTGAACGCATGCGGCTCCTGTTCGCCGAAGACCCGCTGATCCAAAGCGAAGCCGGCTCGAACACCAGCCGGTTCGCGACCTGGTACACGCTGGAAAACCAGTACAACGATCTGTTGTCCGCCGTGAAACGCATCGCGGTGACCGCCGAGGAGCAGCGCGAAAGTGCGGCTGCCCGGGCGCGCGCAGAGGGTCGTCAAGCGACCCGCCAACCGATGGACCCGACGACCTTGGCCAAGCTGGAAGCGCTGCTCGGCCGCACGGATCTGTCGAACTTGATGCGCCGGCAAGCGATCGCCAATGTCGCGGGCTCGGGCCAGCCGATGGCGCTGATCCGGGAACTGACGATCTCGATCGCCGATCTGCAGTCCTCGGTCGCACCCGACATTGATCTGTTTGGCGACCAGTGGCTGTTCCAGCGCCTGACGCAAACCCTCGATCGGCGCATGCTCGCAGCACTCGCGCGCGCCGATGACCAAACCTTGACCCAGCAAGTCAGCTTGAACTTGAATGTGTCGACGATCCTGTCGCCAGAATTCGTCGCCTACGATCAGATGGTCAAGCCGGAGCACCGCAGTTCCGTTGTGATTGAAATGCAGAAGATCGACATCTTCGCCGATCCCGGAGCCTTTCTGTTCGCGCGCGATTTCTTGAAAGAACGCGGCTACAAGCTGGCGCTTGATGGTGTCACATTCATGGTGCTGCCGTTTATTGATCGTGAGAAGCTCGGCCTTGATCTCATCAAGGTGCAGTACAGCTCCGACATGGTGGTCGACATGCCGGGCCAGGGCATCCATCGGATGAAAGAGTATGTCGAACGCTGCGGCCGGGCGCGGATGATCCTCTATCGGATCGAAGACGAACGCGCGCTCAAGTTCGGCCAAGGCTTTGGTATCAGCCTGTTCCAGGGCCGCTACATCGACAAGCTGCTGGGTCAGCGCAAAGCGTAACGCGCTTTAGCTCGTCTGATTGACGCTGCCGCCAGCTGGGCGCCGGCCGCGCAGCAGCGCGTCGTACTTGTCGAGCGCGCGCTGCATGGCATCGGGCACGGTCGCATTCGGCGCCATGCCGGCCGGCACCACCGGGGCAACTGGCGCAGTCGCGGCGGTCGAGGCTGGGGTGAGCGGCGTCGGGCCAACCGGCTGGTCGCGGGTGACCTGCAGGCTGGAGCCACCTTGGCGGGCACCTGGCTGCAGATCCGGGCGGAAGCCCGGCTGCGGCGTGCGCGGCTGGGTGTTGTTGGTGCGCTGCGGCGCATCGAAGGTGCGCTGTTCGCGCGGGTTGCGGGCGATGCCCTCCGCTTCTGCCGCCGCCTGAGCCTGCGCTTGCGCGGCTGATCCTGCCGCTGGCGCCTGCTGGGCTGTCTGCGCGGCAATTGCTGCCGGCGTGATCGACCCTGCCCCCGGCAGACCGGAGCGGGTGGTGAGGCCGGTGGCCGCAGCCGGCTGGCCGGCGTCGACCCCCGTTGGTGCGGCGGCGGCCGGTGTCGTTCCCGCCGTGGCGGCGGGGGTTGCATTCAGGGCTGCGGCAGCTGGGCCGAGGCTGGAGACGGCGATGCCGCCGGGCGCTTGGGTCAACGCGCGTGCCTGCGGCGCAGCTGGTCCAGCTGCGGGCTCTGCTGCAGCGGCGGCCGGGGCCGGCGGGGCTGCCAAGGCCGCCAATGCGGGCGAGGCGGCCGGATCAGCGGCTTTGGCCAGTCGCACGGCAGCCGAACTGTTCGGCGGCGGCTGGTTGGTGTCTTCGCCGCGCAGCGCGGCCAAGGTTTGGGCGCCAAAGTCGCGGCCGGTTTCTTCCTCAACAGCGGCGTTCATGGCCGCGAAGATAAAGCCGATCGGGCCGCCAAACAGCATGCCACCCGTCAGCCGCGCTTCTGGCGAGATCGTGTCGCCGGTGATGTCGCGGTAGAGGGTGCCAACGATCGGCAGATGCTGCAGCGGGTTGATGGCTGCCAGGAGATCCCGGAACGTGAGCTCCCGCGTTGCCGGGTGGGCGACGGTTTCATACTGACCAAACGCGCGGCGATCGTCTGACGGCAGCACAAAGTGGCTGTCAGCCGTCTTGTCATCGGACTTGGCGTCAGCATCCACGACCCGGGCACGAAATGCCGGTTGCGTCACCGCCTGTCCCGGCAGCACCCTCTCATCTGCCGAGAGCCACAAGCTTTCTGTGGAGACGCCTACCAACATGGCCCTTGCTCCTATCCCGGCACTCCGGTCGCTTGAGGATGTCAGCAAATGCCATGCCAGGTCGAGACCAGGAGCTAAGTCTTTGAACCTGATCGTACTTTATGGCACAGCCGCGGCAGAATCTGCCGGGCACCCGGCAGGAAGCGCCGGCTGATGACCGGTACCGTCTGGCTGGAGGGCGGGGATGGGCGGCTCGCGGCTGCGCTCGCCCAGGCGTTGGTGGCCGAAGGCATTCGGCTGGCTGCGTCTGCCGGCACGGCCGCCGCGGTGGTGTGGCTCGCACCAGCCGCGGATGCGCGTGTTGCCTTGGCGGTGCCGCACCTGGCGCTGGTCAACCCGAATGAACCGGCCCCACCGGGGATCAGCAGCCTCAGCCTGCCGGTGCGGCTGCCGGCCCTGCTGGACTGGCTGCGCCGGGTGCTGGCGGAGCCGGAGTTCGCCGGCTGGCGGCTCGAGCACGCCGGCCGCCGGCTGGTGCACCCAAGCGGTGGCGCACTCCGGTTGACCGAGCTCGAAGCCCGTCTGCTTGAACCCCTGCTCGATGGGGAGGTGCATCCGCCGGCCAGCTTGCTCACTGCCGGCTGGCTCGGCCGCGCTGTGCTGCCAGCGACCTTGGCGACCCATATCCACCGCCTGCGCGCCAAGCTTGAGGGTGTCAGCGGCCCGCAGTTGGTCAGCCGGGCGCGGGCAGGCTATCAGCTGCTGGCGCGCGGCGGCGACCCCGTGTAGGACAGCGCCACAGCCTGTCCAGGAGATCCAAGCCATGACCATCGAACGCTTCCACGTCGGCCCGCGCATGAGCGGCGCTGTCAAGACTGCCGGCCTGGTGTTCACCGCCGGCCAAGTGGCGGACAACACGAACCAAGACGTCGCCGGTCAGACGCGCGAGGTGCTGGCCAAGATCGATGCGCTGCTGGCGGCGGCTGGCACCGACAAGTCGAAACTGGTTTCCGCCAGCATTTGGCTGAGCGACATTTCAACCTTCCAGCAGATGAACAGCGTGTGGGACGCCTGGGTGCTGCCGGGCCACACGCCGGCCCGCGCCACGGTTGAGGCCAAGCTCGCCGCGCCGGCCTACACGGTCGAGATCGCGGTTGTCGCCGGCGCCTAAGCTCCGCCGTCTGCTGCTGGCAGCGCTGCTCCTGGGTCTACCAGGGGCGGCGCAGGCCCAGCTTGCGCCCAGTGTTGCCACGCCACGCGCGCCCTTGTTCGACGTCAGCCACCTGCCGCGCGAAGGCTTGGGCACGGTTGGCTTCGCGTTCCGCCGCTGGTTGACGCTGAATGGCAACCGCGCCTTTGTCTTGGTCGGCACCGATGGCGCGCTCTACACCGCCGATCAACCCACCGTCGCTGCTGCTGAAGCCGAAGCGATGCAGCTGTGCCAGCGCCGCAACGAAGGCGCCTGCCGGCTCTACGCGACCAATTGGGAGCTGAAACTGCCCGGCGCGCCAGCGATGGTAGCACCCCCCGCCCCGGCCGGCATCGATGGCCAGGGCTGGCGCGCGCATCCGAGCCAGACCCACTGGCGCTGGGGTCCAGAGCGCGCGGCTGGCGTCGTGCTCTGGCTGCACGGCTATGGTGGGCGGGAGGCCGACCTGCGCGGCGGCCTGATGCCCAGCCTGCTCAACCGGTTCGTGCTCGCTGGCTACGACATCTGGCGGCTCGACCGGGAACCTGGCACCGATGGCTTCCCAACCCGCAATCGCGCTCAGTTGACCGAGGCTGTCACCCGCCTGAAGCGCCTGGGCTACCCTCAGCTGATCGCCGCCGGCCATTCCTATGGCGGCTGGATCAGCCTCGATGGTTTGGCATCCGGTCTTGCGATCGACGGCGTGCTCGCCGCCTCGCCCGCGCGCCACGGCCGGATGGACGATAACTGGGCCGACCGGCGGATCGCTGCGCGCGACGATTACTTGGAGATCCTGCGCACCCTGGCACCCACCACCGCCAGCCTCGCCATCGTGCTGCCGGTTGATGATCCGTGGGAACCCGAACTCGCCTGGCGCCGCAGCACGGCAGAAGCCTGGTTCGCCCGCCGCCCCGGGGCGAGCCTGGTGATCACCCCACCCGGCGACCACGGCGCCGTATTCGGCACCGCCCTCAATGATCGGTATGGCGCCTGTCTGGTCGCGACGATGATCGCCCGCGGTCAGGGGATGGTGACGTGCTGATCCAGGCGTTCGATACGGATCGCTCATTCGTCCGGCATACACACGA
>JAAFHH010000004.1 GCA_013297545.1 Alphaproteobacteria bacterium | reverse complement strand
ATCGCCGGGCCGAACTGTGCCGGGCTGATCAACCTCGCCCGCGGGCAGGGGGTGGCGGCATCGTTCTTGCGCGATCTGCCGCTGGGTGCGGGGCCGGGGGCGGCCGGCGTCGCGCTGGTCAGCCAGTCCGGTGCCATTGCCGAAGAAGCGATTGCGGCGAGCCACCGTCTCGCCGTACCTCTGACCACGGTGGTCTCGGTCGGCAACGGCGCGCAGATTGGGGTGGCCGATCACCTGGAGCATCTGGCGGCGGATACCAGTATCGGTGTCGTGCTGCTCTATCTTGAAGGCTTCGGCGATCTGGCGCGCTTTCGGGCCGCCGCCCGGCGGGTTGCCGGCATCAAGCCCGTCGTCGCGCTGTTCGGCGGCGTGACGGTGGCCGGGGCGGCGGCGGCTGCACGCCATACTGGTTCAGCCGCGCATCCTGATCCGGCGGCCACCTTGGCCGACGCGGGCGTGATGGCCGTCGCCTCCCAAGACGAACTCTGGCTCGCGGGCAAGGCGTTTGCTGCCTACCCCAAGGGCGCCGGGCCGCGCGTGCTGATCCTCTCCAACTCCGGCGGGCCTGGCGTGTTGATCGCGGACGCGGCGGCGGCGGCGGGTTTGCAGGTGCCAGACCTGCCGGCTCAGATGGTGGCGACCTTGCGGGCCGGTCTGCCGCCAGAAGCGGCGGTCGCCAACCCGATTGACCTGCTCGCAGACGCCCGCGCAGAGCGGTTTCAGCGCGCCCTGGACGCTGCCTTCGCAGCCGATCCGCCGTTTGACCAGATCTTGTGCTTCCACACCGCGCCGTTCATGGTCGACCCCGCACCCGTGGTGGATGCGATCGCGGCATCGGCCGTGCGGGCACCCTGCCCGATCTTCCACGCCATGGCCGGCACACTGACTGACCGGTCGGCCTGGTTCGCCACCCTTGACCAGGCCGGCGTGCCGACCGTAGGGGACGGCCAAGCGATGGCGCGGATGGCGGGGCTGCTCGCGCGCTACCAGCAGGTTCAGAAAGGTCTCCGCCGTGACTGAGGCGTTGCGCTACCCACCCGGCCACTTGGTTGGGGACTATATCCGCGGCACCTTAGGCGCGGTGATCACCGGTGTGCCGGTGCTCGCCCTCGACGGGGTCGTCTGGGTTGAATGGGTGCTGACCGGGATCGCGGTGCTGTGCGTGTGGTTCTTGATCCGCACGGCGGAACGCCACACCCAGCGCGTCACCTTGGATGATCAGGGCATCGCGGTCGCCGGCTGGCGGTCCTCGCGGGTTGACTGGGCGAGCCTCGAGACCATGAAGCTGCAGTACTTCGCGACCAAGCGCGACCGCTCCGCCGGGTGGATGCAGCTGGTGGTGAAGGGACCCTCGGGGCGGGTCGAGGTTGATAGCCGGATCGAGCAGTTTCCGGCGATTGTTTCGGCAGCGCACCGAGCAGCACTCACCCGCGATCTGCTGCTCACCCCGTCGACCCTAGCGAACCTCGAGCACTTGGACGCGCTATAGCGTCAACAGCTTCTCGCGCCGGCGCTGGACGGACGACGCGATTTTCTGCGCCTCTCGGTACTTCGCCACCGTGCGCCGCGCGATATCGATGCCTTCAGCCTTCAAGATCTCGACCAACCGGTCGTCCGACAGCACGTCGCTGGCGGTTTCGGCATCGATCAGCGATTTGATGCGGTGGCGCACGGCTTCGGCCGAATGGGCGTCCGCGCCGGAGGTGGTGGAGCCGATCGAGCTGGTGAAGAAGTACTTCAGTTCATAGATGCCGCGCGGTGTCGCGATGTACTTGTTGGTCGTGACCCGGCTGACCGTGCTTTCGTGCATGCCGATTGCTTCGGCAATGTCGCGCAAGATCAGGGGCCGCAGATACTGGATGCCGTGGCGGAAGAAGGCATCTTGCTGGCGCACGATTTCCGTCGCAACCTTGAGAATTGTCGTTGCGCGCTGGTGCAATGATTTCACCAACCAGTTGGCTGATGCCAACTTCTCCGCGACATATTCCTTTTGCGCCTTCGGCAGACTGGCGTTGATGCGGGCATAGAAGCGGGTGTTGATCAGCACCCGCGGCAAGGTTTCGGTATTGAGTTCCACCAACCAGGCACCACCGGCTTGGGCGCGCATCAGAATATCCGGGGTGACCGGCTGGGCCGGTTCACTGTCGAACGCGTCGCCCGGCTTTGGGTTGAGGGCGCGGATTTCCGCCACCATCTCCGCCAAATCTTCCTGGTCGACGGCGGTGACTTTCAGGAGGGCCTCGACATCGCGCTTGGCCAAGAGCGGTAGGTTGTCGAGCAGCGCCTGCATCGCCGGATCCAAGCGCCGCTTTTCGGCGAGCTGGAGGGCGAGACATTCCGCGAGCGACCGGGCTGCCACACCAGTCGGGTCGCAGCGCTGCAGGCGGTGCAGCACGCGCTCGACAACACCAACATCGCAACCGAAACGATCGGCGATTTCGGGCAAGTCCGCGTGCAGATAGCCCGCTGGATCGATCAGGTCGATCAAGCTAAGCGCGATCATCCGGTCGGCCGGCGCTTGCAGGTCCAGCATCACCTGATCGGTCAGGTGATCTTTCAGGGTTTTGACCGCAGTTGCGAAGTCTTCGGCACTGCCGTCTTCATCGTCAAACCCACCACCGGCGGAGCGGGCGAAGGCCGGGTCGCCAAACGCCCCTTCGTCCAAGCCTTCCGCGGCGTCTGTCCAATCCCGGTCGAGCGGATCGTCGCGCTCGCTCGGCAGCGTGTCGCTGGACACCAGCGTGGCGGCGTCACTCACCAACGGCGTGTCGATCACCGGCTCTGCGGCTTCGGCCTCGACTGCGGGCGAGCCGCTCTCGTCGCGCTCCAGCAGGGGGTTTTGGTCCAGTTCGTTTTCAACAAACGCCGTCAGTTCGATGTTGGAGAGCTGCAACAGCTTGATCGCTTGCTGCAGCTGCGGCGTCATCACCAGCGCTTGGCTTTGGCGGAATTCGAGTCGCTGGGCCAAGGCCATGGGGCGGTCTACAGACTGAACCGCTCGCCGAGATAGACCCGGCGGACGTCGGTGTGGGCGACGATTTCGGCGGGCGCGCCCTCCATCAGCACTTTGCCCTCGTGCAAGATGTAGGCGCGATCGACAATCTCCAACGTTTCGCGCACGTTATGATCGGTGATCAGCACGCCGATGCCGCGATCTTTCAAGTGGCCGACGAGTTCGCGGATATCGCCCACGGCAATTGGGTCGATGCCGGCGAGCGGTTCATCGAGCAGCATGAAGACGGGCTGCGCCGCGAGTGCCCGGGCGATTTCCACCCGCCGCCGCTCGCCGCCGGACAGCGCGATCGACGGCGTGCGGCGCAGGTGCTCGATCGAGAATTCGGCCAGCAGCTCATCCAAGGTTTGGTCGCGGCGCTGGCGGTCGGGTTCTACCACTTCGAGCACCGCGCGGATGTTCTCTTCCACCGTCATGCCGCGGAAGATCGAGGCTTCCTGCGGCAGATAGCCGATGCCAAGCCGGGCGCGGCGGTACATCGGCAGGCGCGTGACGTCCTGGCCATCGAGGGTGACGGTGCCATAGTCCGGCGCCACCAACCCGGTGATCATGTAAAAACAGGTGGTCTTGCCGGCGCCATTGGGGCCGAGCAGGCCGACCGCCTCGCCGCGGGCGACCGACAGCGAGACATCACGCACCACGGGGCGCTTTTTGTACTGCTTGCCAAGATTGTGCGCGACCAGCCCGCGCGGCTGGCCCGAATTGTCCGCGACCAAACGCGGACCTGGTGTGGACTCCACGCTCACGGCCGGCGCCCCCCAACCGGTGCAGAGCCCGGCGGCGGCACACCTTCGCTTGGCGTGATCAGCATGCGCACCGGGCCAGTGCCAAAGCCGCGCCCACAGGCCTGGCCCGCGCGCAGCACGGCGTTGCCGTTGGTCATGTTGACCTCTGCGCAGTCGCCGCCGGCCTGGTTGCGGTTCTGGCTCAGCCGCACGCTGCCAAGGATGGTCGCCATGTTGGTGTCGAGGTTGTAGGTGCCGCGCTCGCCCGCAGCAAACTCAGTGCGAGTGGAGACGCGCAGATTGCCAAAGCCATTGACCCGGCTGATGCGGGTCTGACGGGTCTGGGGGTCTTCGATGATGGTGGCATCCAGCACGTCGGCTGCGATCCGCCGGTCCTGGCGCTCGGCGACGGCATCGCCGCGGGCGACCGCGACCTTGCGGCCGTCCCACCATTCCAAGCTGTCGCGCGCAGTCACCACGTCGGTCGCGGTGACCAGGCGCAGGTTGTTGCCGGTGACCACCAGCAATTCCTGGTCGACATTGTAGATCGCCCGCTGGCCGTCGATGCGTTCTGTTGCAGTCGTGACCACGACCCGGCCAATCGCCTCGACCTGGAACACATCGGTGGTGCCACCGGGCACCTCGCGGTAGCGCGCCACCAGCCGGTCGGCCGCGACCGTGACCGCGCCGCGCCGGGCCTTGGCGTTGCCAGTCGCAATGTAGAGTTGCTCGTCGCGCCGCCATTCGATGCCGTTGTCGGCGTCGATCTGCAATGGCCCGGTGCCGCGGTCGAGCAGTTGGGCCGCGGCCGGAGCCGTCAGCAGCAACACGGCCAGCAGGATCGCCCGGCCGATCATGGATCAGTCTCGGTCGTGCGGTGCAGGATCGCGGTGGCCCGGCCGGTGAACAGCACGACGGCACCGCGGTCGCGCATGTCGAACCCTTCGCCGGTGACGATACCGGTCGGGCCCTGGCCTTCAACCGGCGCGTCGCCGAACGCCCGGTTCTGATCGAGCAACAGGCGGGCTTTGGAGGTGCGGAGTTCCGTGCCGCTGTCGTGGAATAGGTGGACGGCACCGGCGAGATCGAGAATCGAACCAGCCCGGTCATAGCGCCCGCTGTCCGCCTCGGCGGCGACCCAAGCGCCGGACGCGAGGGTCATGTCGGCTTTCGGGCGTTCCAGCAGCATCTCGCTGTCTTGGTTGCCCTGCTGGGTCGCACTGGCGGCGACCACGGTGAAGGGGCGCTGCTGATCATCCATCCCGACATAGCGCGGGTTGATCAGGCGCAGCGCTTCGACGTCCGGCAGGGTGGCGCGCGTTTGGCCCAAGCGCACCCGCTTATCGTCATGCACCAGGTTCGGCCAGGCGAGCACCAAGGTGACGATGGCGAGTGCCACCGCTGGCAGCATCAGCTTCAGGTACGCGACCCGCCGGGTGTGCCAGCGCGAGACGAAGATGCGCGGGGTGTCGGTGATCGCACTCATCCAACACCTGCGCGCAGGCAATCGTGGATGTGGATCACGCCCACCGGCTTGCCGGCATCGACGACAAACAACTGCGTGCGCGCGTGCGCGTTCATAGTGCCGAGCGCTTCGGCGGCGAGGGCCTGCGGGCGGATCGTCAAGGGATCGCGGGTCATCAGCTCGGCGACCGGCCGGGCCAGCAGATCCGGCGCCATGTTCCGGCGCAGATCGCCATCAGTCACGATGCCGATCAGGTGGCCGTGATCATCAACGACGCCAGTGCAGCCAAGCCGCTTGGCGGACATTTCCAGGATCGCTTGCGCCATCGTCTGGTCCGGGCGGACCAAGGGTGTTGCGTCGCCGCCATGCATAACGTCGCTGACGCGCGCGAGCTTGCGGCCGAGCGAGCCACCCGGGTGCAAGGCCTGGAATTCCGCCGCCGTGAAGCCGCGCCGGTCGAGCAGCGCAACCGCCAGCGCGTCGCCCAGGCCCAGCATCGCCGTGGTCGAGGTGGTGGGTGCCAAGCCAAGCGGGCAGGCTTCCGCCACCGGCGGCAGCACCAGCACGACATCCGCCGCCTCGCCGAGGGCTGAGCGGGTGTTGCGGGTGATCGCGATCAGCGCGATGCCAAAGCGCCGCGTGTGGGCGATCAGATCGCCTAATTCCGCCGTCTCGCCCGAATTGGACAGCGCAATCACCGCATCGCCCGCGGTGATCATGCCGAGATCGCCGTGCGAGGCCTCCGCCGGATGCACGAAGAGGGCGGGCGAGCCGGTCGACGCCAAGGTGGCCGCGATCTTGCGGGCGATGTGGCCGGATTTGCCCATGCCGGAGACGATGATCCGCCCAGTCGCGGCCACGAGATAGTCGACCGCCTGATCGAACCCTTCATCCAGACCGCGCGCCAGCTGCTGCAACGCTTCGGCTTCGAGCTCGAGCGTGCGCACGGCGGCTTGCCGGTGCTGGGGTGTCGGGAGAAGGGCGCGGGCGGAGACGGCCATGGGGGTCGGGAACTCTCTGGTCGGGCGCTTGGTTGGCGGGATTCTTGCAAGCATGTTGGCCCCGCAGTATCGAACTACCAGTCCCCGTGGGTCAATGCACAGCCGAATACCGCTGTTCCAGTTGCTAGGCCACAGCGGCTGGCAATGGCTCTGGTCGGCTGGGCGGACTTCGGGTGACATCCGCGCATGTTCGTGCCCCCCGCCTTTCGGCTTGATGACGTCACCGCCTGCCAGCAGGTGCTGACCGATCACCCGTTCATGCTGCTGATCGACCGTGGTCCGGCAGCCGAGCTCACCCACCTGCCACTGACATTGGTGGCGGAGGAGGGGCCGTTTGGCACCCTCTACGGCCATGTGGCGCGCGCCAATCCCCACACCGGCAGCCTGATCGCCGGCGTGCCGCAGACGGTGGTGGCGAGCGGGCCGCACGCCTACATCTCGCCCACTTGGTACCCGGACCCGAGCGCCAACGTGCCGACCTGGAACTATGTCGTCGTGCACGCGGACGGCACGCCCGAGCCGCTCAGCGATCCGTTGCCGGTGGTGCGGGCGCTCAGCGCGCAGTACGAGCCCAGTTGGCACCCCGATCTGTTGGCGCCAGAGCAGCTGCGCGGCCTGGCTGCTGCGATCGTCGCGTTTCGCCTGCCAATCAGCCGCCTGACCGGCAAGGCCAAGCTGTCGCAAAACCGCAAGCCGGCCGACCGGGCTGGACTGGTCAGCGGCCTCGCCCAGCGGCCAGACCCGCTCGACCAAGCCATCGCCGCGTTGATGCGATAACCGCGAGTACTTGTGGCTGTCACACAGCTATGGCATCGCTCCGCCAGGCAGGGAGCGGAATGGCTGATGGACACAGGATCAGAACGTGCAGCGCCGCGCGCACCACTGAAGATACGCGCGGCGATCGAGAGTGAGGGCAAGCTCTACCCCGGCCAGCTGACCGACGTGTCCTTGACCGGCGCCCAGATGCGCTTTGCCGAGCCACTCGAGCCCGGCGCCCTGGGTGCGGGCGGCCAAGTGGTGCTGGTGCTGCCGGGCCTCGGCGACCTTTCGGCCGAAATCGTCGCCGCAACTGAAGTCTCGATTCGCTTGCGCTTCGACCCGCTGGGCGAACCGCGTGCAAGCCAACTCGCCCGGTTTGTCGAGGAAGTGCGCAAGACGACGTTCGATAGCTATGAGGATTGGCGTTAGGCAGCCGATCTACGCGATCGGCAGGCCGTGCAGCTTCAAGTACGACAGCTTGTCCCTGCTTCGTGAATGGGTTCCGGAATGCAGACCATCGTCGCGGCCCTGAACTCGGCAATCCGGCGGTATCGACCGCGTGCAAGCGGTCGATCCACAGTTCGACACCCTGCTTTGGTGTCACGGTGGCGCCTCCCTCACACGCGCGCAGCACCAATCTCGTTCGTGGGCGGCGGCGCTTGCGACGATGGCGAATCTGTGCGCGAGATCGCGTTATGGACCAAGCCGCACCAAACCCCGCTTTGCGCCGTACCGTCGCCATCGTTGGCCTCCTGAACGTCGGCTACTTCGGCGTTGAGTTTGCGGTCGCCCTCGCGATCGGCTCGGTCGCGCTGTTCGCCGACAGCATCGACTTTCTGGAAGACGCCTCGATCAATCTCTTGATCTTCCTGGCGATCGGCTGGGGTGCGCTGGCGCGGGCGCGCGTTGGTATGGTGCTGGCCGGTCTGTTGCTGGTCCCTGGCCTCGCAACCTTGTGGACGGCGTGGGAGAAGGTTTGGGCACCGGTCGCGCCGGATCCGCTGACCCTTGGGCTCGCTGGGCTTGGTGCGCTCGCCGTCAATCTCACCTGTGCCACTCTGCTCGCGCGTTATCGCAGCGGCAGTGGCTCGCTTGCGCGTGCAGCGTTCCTATCGGCGCGCAATGATGCCGTTGCCAATGTCGCGATCATCGCGGCCGGCTTGGTGACCGCCTACGTGTGGGCATCCGGCTGGCCGGATCTGATTGTCGGGATCGCGATCGCCGCCTTGAATGCCGATGCCGCCCATGAGGTGTGGGAGGCGGCCCGCGAGGAGCATCGCGCGGCGCAAGCCTGAGATCAGCGGCGGGATCAGCAGCGGGAGGAGAGTGGCGCCCCAGCGTCGATGAAACTGATCACTACGTTTCCGCTGGAGCACTATGATGTTCCAGCCCGGAGTCCGCAGGTGCCGCAGCGAACATCCGGCGCTGATCAAAACCACTACAACTGATAGCAGAACACTCCGCGCGTCAGGAGTGCCAGCCCGGAGGCTATGCGGAGTGACATCTGGGCATTTCGTATTTGGATTTACAACCGGATTTCCTGCCAGGTCGGTGAAATAGTCCTCGGGCAGCGCGCTGCTGCGATGGCTGGTGAGGCTGCGTTCGCGAGTAGTGCTTGACTGCGGCCTCTTCGTTATATAACGTATCAATTATATAACGAAAGCCGCGGCATGCCGAATCTCGACACCACCTTCTCTGCGCTGGCCGATCCGACCCGCAGGGCGATCCTTGCTCGTCTTGCGTTGGGCGAGGCGACGGTGATGGAGATCGCCGAGCCGTTCGACATGTCGCAGCCCGCCGTGTCTCGCCATTTGAGGGTTCTCGAAGGTGCCGGGCTGATCGTGCGCCGGGTCGAAGGCGCCAAGCGGCCGTGCCGATTGGCGCCGGCGGCGATCACCGAGATCGACCAATGGCTCGACCTGCTGCGACAAGCGCTGGCTGCGAATTACGACCATCTTGACGGCGTCCTTGCCGGAATAAAGTCCAAAAAGCGAAAGGCAAGACGGTGAGCAAATTGATACGGAAGACCGAAGGCGACCGGCATGTCGTCGTGGTTAGGCGCTTCGCGGCTCCGCCCGAGGCCGTCTATCGCGCCCATACCGAGCCGAAGCTCATTCAGAAATGGCTGCTCGGACCCCAGGGCTGGACCATGCCCGCAAGGCGCGTCCCGGCGGTAGAATCCGATACGAGTGGGCCGACGGCAAAGGTGGCGGCTTCTACCTCACGGGTGAGTTCATGGCGCTGGAGCCGTTCAGCCGCATCGTGCATGTCGAGCGCATGCATCTGCCGGACGTCACGCCCGACAACCGCATCGAGACACGCTTCGAAGCCGGCCGCGCCGGCACGCTGATGACTATGCGCATGACGTTCCCCGATGCGGCGGTGCGCGCCGCGATGCTCGCGACCGGCATGGAACAGGGAATGGAAGCGGGCTACGCGCGGCTCGAGGCCATCGTTTGATGCCCCAATTCACGTCCACATCTCACGAAGGAGTAACAACGATGCTCGCCGCACCGCAGATCGTCCAGACCACGGCCCAGATCGCGGCCGTCATCCATCCCACCGTTCCGCGCGGCGAGATGATGAAAGTGTTCGGACCCGCGGGCGGCGAGTCGATATCAGGAATGCAGTGACAGGAAATCGTGTCTCGGTAACGGTTCGCCACTGCGTGCCAGAATCTACCGCCGCAAATCGCCCACCCCAAGCTCCTCCCACATCCAACTCACGTCGTAGTCCGCCATCGGCGAACCGTCGTTCTGCTTGGCCGCGCCGTTCTCCAGAAATTTGATCCACTCGGCGACCTTCTCGCGGCCCTTGGCCGATTTCGCGGCCTGGCGCGGCGTTTTGTTTCCAAGCATCGGCACCGGCTGATCGATCGTGTTGGTGTAATGTTTGTGCATGAAAGCCTTGATGATCTCCCGCTCCTCCTCCGGTGAAACCCCGGACGGCGGCTTTGCGCTCTTGGCCGTTGCTGCAGCCTTCACCTCATCGGCGCCGCCGCGCACGACCAGCGGAGTGCCCGTCATTCCCTGAAGCGCTGCTGCAAGCATCGCGCGCCCCCGCTCCGCACGCTGCGGCGAGTTCGCCTCGAGCACAAGCGTGCGGCCCTTAAGCTCCACCGTCCCCAGCACCCGCGTACCGTCGGCCATCACCGTGACAAAGGTTTGACGATCGGCCCTGCGCGCGCGACCCGCGGCGGCGCCGGGATCGAGCCAGTTCCAACAGAACTCATCCGCCGGGCGCAGCGCGGGAACGTTGGCGAGCGCACGACACACGCCATCCGCCGTAACCAGCGCGTTGAGCGGAAAGTGCACCGTCGTGAACGCAATGTCGTCGCCGTCGGTATTGGACAGCAGCGGCATTTGGGGATTGCGCGTCCTGGACAGAAAATCGTCCAGCCACACGCCGGTGAACAGAAAGGCCGAGAGGCGCAAGAATTCCGTATCGGCGAGCGCTTTGGCCGCCAGGGCGTCATCCGCCTTGAGGCCAACCTCCCGTATGATCTTGGCGACGTTTTTGCGCGCCGCCTTGCGCTCGTCATCCAACGCCTTGAGCAAATCCTCGCTCGCCTCGCGCGCATACCGCAGCGCGCCGCCCGCCATCTCGGCTCGCGAACCGGTCTGCACGATGCGCGCCGCTATGCGATCCCAGGGTTTCAGATAGTGCGTCCCCGATTTCTCGCTCACGCGCACCGGCTCGCCACCCCGCACCAGGTCGCGCGCCAGAAACGATTGGCCGACCACGATGTCGCTGATCTCGTAAAGGCTCATCACCGACGAACGCAGCGCGGCGATGTAGGCCTTGTTCGCGACGCTCTCGTTCCAGCCCCGCCGCTTCAGATAGTCGTCGGCGACATTGCGCCCGTCATCGAGTTCGCGCGTCAGAAAATCCTCGAACGCGCACGCAAAGGCAATCGTTGCGTGGTGATCGCCTATGACCTCGCCCAGCTGTTCGAGCGCGATACCGGCATCCGCGCAAGCGCCGCCCAAATGGAGACCGATCGTCTCGGCGAAGGCCTCGCGCCACTCTGCGCGGTTCACCCACTTCTGCAACCCGGCCAGACTATTGGCGCTCGCCATGGTGCGCGTCCTCCGTCGAAAGGCAACGGAGTCCGTTTATCAAACCGGAAACGGCTGGCGTAGCGGAGAATGGCGCGCCCGAAGAGATTCGAACTCCTAACCCCCAGATTCGTAGTCTGGTGCTCTATCCAGTTGAGCTACGGGCGCGTCGCAGGCCGCGGAACTTATCGAGGGGCCCTGGGCTTGGCAAGGAACTTTTTCACACCACGGAATCTACCTTGGAAAGCCGGAAGGCATCCGATAGAGTTCACGCCGCCGCAAGAGAGTTCCAATAAAATCAATAGGATGCGGCAATCCGGGACGCCGGTTTGCGCTGTGTGAGGCCTCATGACGCTGGTGGTGGCGATGCGTTCGCTCAAGTCGACTGCAATTCCTTTGGTTCTGGCACTGGCGTTGGCTGGGTGTTCGGCGCTCGATGCGCTGACCCCCTCGCTGGTCGGGGAGCGCGCAACCGGCGCAGACCCTGCCCCGCCGCCGGGCCCGCGCCCGTCGGTGCAAATCCAGCCGATTGCGCTGCCAGCCGGCGCGCCGTCGTCGACGTTTGTCGGCCAGCGCGCTGAGCTGTTGCGCGGTGATGCCGTGCGCCTGCAAACGCTGCTCAGCGATCAGTCGCGCGCCCTGCAAGAGGTGCGGCGCTCGTCGCTGACCGCGGGCCAGCGCTACTTCCAGCTGGTCGCCGGCATCAACAGCCGCCTGCAGATCGGCACCACGCCGGGCAATCCGATTCTGACCCAGCAATGGGCAGACGCGCAGGGCGAGCTCGACAAGATCAATGATGATGTGAACCGCCTGAACGCGCTGTCTGGTCAGATCGCGGGTTCAGCCTCGTTCGCGGGCTTCCTGATCGAAGCCGTGCGCGCCACCTTCGGCGTGACCGGTGCGGTCGACGAAGACCACCGCTTGCTGGCCTTGATCCAAGACGAGGTCAACCGCACGGTGGTCGGCATCGAGCGGCTGCTGAACGAGATCTCAGACGACCTGCAGCGCCAGACTGCCTATGTCGGCAATGAGCGCCGGACGCTGAACACGCTCGCGGTTGCGATCAAGAATGGCGAGTTGATTGGCGGCAGCCTCGCCAACCGCAACGCTGCTGGCTTTGGTGGCGGCAGCGTGGGTGGTGGATCTGGTGGTGGCGTGCAGCTGTCGCCGCCGCCGGGTGCCAGCCTGCAGTCGAGCTTCCTCGGCAGTGCCGGCCAGCGCCGGCCGCTGGTGGTGATCCGCTTCGACCGGCCGAATCCGCCCTACCAGCAGCAGCTGTTCGATGCAGTGGCGCAGGCGCTGGATCGCCAGCCGGCCGCACGCTTCGATCTGGTGGCGGTGGCGCCTACGCGCGGTGCCCAGGGCCAAGGGCCGCTGTCGTCCAATGCGGCGCGGCGCAATGCCGAAGCCGTGTTGCGCACACTGTCCGACATGGGGCTGCCGATTGGTCGGGTAAACCTCACGGGCACCACGTCCGCCCAGGCGGACACCAACGAGGTCCACCTGTTCGTTCGCTAAACGACGGGTTTACCCTTCGGCCTTAAGCCGCAGCAGGCGCGCCTCGCCCAAGATGCGCGTAATGGTCTGCTGCACGCCGCCATTCGTGTCGACGATCTGGTTGGCAACGCGATGCATCGCCTCGGTTGCCGCCATGAACTCCGCAATCGCCGCCTGTTGGGCGCGCACGGTGGTGGCGTAGGCCTCGACCGCGCGGCTGAGGCCAGCCATGGCATCGGAGACGATCGCGCGGTGTCCGGCGGGCGGGCGGGCCCGGTCGGCTGGGAAGTCCAGGATCTCGGCGGTTGGGTGCGGTGCCGGCTCTGGCTGGGTATTGGGACTGACTGCAAGCATCGGGTGATCCCCTCGGTACCGGGTGTGACCCGGGGTACGGAAAGGACGCGACCGTCGTTGCATAACCAGGAAGGGCCAGAGGTACGTGCGTGGGCGTCTTGTCACCCAGAGGATAGGAATATGACAAATAGGTTTCAATAGTAATATTTGGCCCTGTTGACGGCGGTTGCTTGTGTACTTTGGTCTATACTTGCACTGAACCGATAAGTAGTTGCTATAGAAAACATCTATGAACTGCGACCGATCGCGCAGTCGCTCCGCGCGCAGGCAACCGCGACATAGGCGCCGCAGGTGGCGCAGCGGGTGAGATCCTGGGTGCCCGGTGTCGCCGGTGGTGGACGCTTGGCCGGTGGCGGTGCAGCGGGGGCTTTCAGTTTCATCCAGCGGTAGGCAAGCCACACGGCGGCCGCCAGCACGATCAACACCAACACTTTGCCAAACGACAGCCCCAACATCGCGTCTCAATCCTTGTGCGTTCCACCCGGGAGCATGGCGGTGTTGGCCAGCAGCGGCAAGGCCGCCCCATCGCGCAGGATCGCTTCGGCGGCGGCTGTGAAATCGGCACCCGGCCCGTGCAGCACCAGACCCGGCAGCAGGGTCGCTGGTGCCTTCGAGCCTTTGACCGCGCCGATCAGCACGCGCTTGGCCGCGACGCCAGCGCGCGGCCACAGCGGCAGCACGGTCAGCTGGCCAAACCCGCGCAGTGCGGCCAGCACTTCCGGCAGCCGATCGGCCCGGTGAATCAGGCTGAGCCGCCCCTTCGGTGCCAGCACCTGGGCGGCAGCGCGAATCCAGACCGCCAGGGGCGTGGTCTCCTGGACTGCCGCCTGGCGATCGGCCCGTGGTGGCCGGGAACTTGCGGGGTCGTGGTAGGGCGGGTTCAAGAGCACCCAGGCCGCGATCCCGATCAGCGGCAGGGCTGCGACGTCGGCTGCGACGATGTGGCCAGATCCGCCAAGGTTGCGCGCCGCCAGCGCCACCAAGCCCAGATCCCGTTCGACCCCGATCGTGCGCACATCCGGCCGGCGCGCCCGCACGCAGGCGAGTGCGACACCAGTGCCCGTACCCAACTCAACAATTGTCGCCCCCGTCGGTGGGTCGACTGATGCGGCCAGCAGCACGGGATCGAGGCTTGCCCGCAAGCCACTGTCCGGCTGTTCCAGCACCACGCGCCCGCCGAGCAGGGCATCCTGGCTCACGGCAGCTCACCAAGCTCAGCGCAGATCTGGGTCGCCATCGCCCAATCATCATCGCCCACCATCAACCGGCGCGGCACGGCGCCGATCGAGCCGTCGACGGCGGCGCTGAAACTGTCCAGCACCACGTGGCCGATGCCGGCATCAGTCAGCACTGCTTGCAGAAACGACAGGCGAACCAAATCGTTGGTGCTGAGCACGGCGCGCATGAACCCTCCACCTTGACCGTGTTGGCGACGCGCCTATGCTCGCGCACCGCAGCCGGCGGTCAAGTCCGCTGGCATCCCGACCAGGATCGGCGTTACTCGTGGCAGCATCTTCCTCACCCTCTCCCTCGCTTGGGCCCTTGCTGGCGCTGGTCGAAGCCGACATGGCCGCGGTCAATCGCTTGATCGTTGAGCGGATGCACAGCCCAGTCGCGCTGATCCCGCAGCTGGCCGCCCACCTGGTCGCCGCCGGCGGCAAGCGGTTGCGCCCGCTGCTCACCCTCGCGAGTGCGGCACTGTGCGGCTATCAGGGCACCCGCCACCAGGGCCTCGCGGCCTGTGTTGAATTCATCCACACTGCGACCTTGCTGCACGACGATGTGGTGGATGAAAGCCTGCTGCGCCGCGGCCAAGACAGCGCCAACGCCCTGTTCGGCAATAAGGCGAGCGTGCTGGTCGGTGACTTCTTGTTCTCTCGCGCGTTCGAACTGATGGTGGCGGACGGTGATTTGCGCGTGCTCGCGATCCTTTCCCGCGCCTCGGCCGTGATCGCGGAAGGCGAGGTGCTGCAGCTGCAGATCCAGAATGATCTGTCGACCACCGAAGCCGCGTATCTCGAGGTGATCACCTCGAAAACCGCGGTGCTGTTCGAAGCTGCCGCCCAAGTCGGGGCGATTGTGGCCGGTCGGCCGGAGCCAGAGGTGCAGGCGGTGGCCCGCTACGGCATGGCGCTCGGCACCGCCTTCCAGCTGGTCGACGACGCGCTCGACTACTCGGCAGCGCAGGAAACCTTGGGCAAAACCGTGGGCGATGATTTCCGCGAGGGCAAAGTCACCCTGCCCGTGATCCTCGCCTACGCCCGCGGCGATGACGCTGAGCGCACGTTCTGGCGCCGCACGATCGAAGATCTTGAACAGACGGATGATGACCTCGGCACGGCGCAGGGCTTGCTGCGCCAGCACGGTGCGCTTGCTGACACGATCGCGGCAGCCGACCGGATGCGGGCACAGGCGGAGGTGGCGCTGGCGCCATTCGCCGATGGGCCGGTGAAGGCGGCGCTGATTGAAGCAGTGGCGTTCGCGGTGGCGCGGGGGTACTGAGGGAATGTTATCCAATTACCGTAGAAAAATGACTATGACGCGACATGCTTTGGAAAAGAATGGTGAATTCTTTAGACGAGAATTTTGCTAGCTTCGAGTGAGGAGAGAAATATTCATATCCAATTGGATCATGCTCAAAATACCATTTCTGATAAATCTCATCTGGGAGAAAGTACAACACTCTCAGCATCCGAATATCAAATTCCCAAGAGTCGGGGAGGTCTTTCGGATCAAATCCATCTTCCCAGAACGAAAGCCCAGTGACTTCCCATCTCGCTTTCATCTTGGTGCGATATTTTATCTTTTCTTCAAGCCACTTTCTATAGATCTTGATTGCTATCCTAGAGTGGGTCGGCATGTAGCGAGAACGTTTTTCATGCAGATTTTGAACGCTGCCACAGACTTCAATACAAAAAATGTCCGCAAAGCTATCAGGCCAGAAATAGATGTAAAGCCCATCTGGCTGGATCTTATTCATCCAGGATCCTCCCGATATTATCTGAGGCAAGGGGGACTTTGAGTTAGATGGACGCGCCCGAATGCAATGATGCCCACGAAGATGCGAAACAATTCTATCTGTAAACTCTGGCCACTTATCATCTAAAATGAATTTTGCTTTCTTGTCCGTGATTTTTTCCATTTGCTCTCTCCGCAACTCCATCAAAAGACCAAAATACTCTAGAAAATAAGCTACGCCTGAATACATTGGGATCGGTGGTGAACCAGGCGCAATCGGCTCAATCAGTCTACTCGTCGCCTGCGAATAACGTCACCGTAAGCATGCATCGCCTTCCTGAGATCCAGTCCAACCCGCTCCCAATCCGCTCGCATGGCATCAGCCTCGCTCATCGGGCGGGGGAACGGTTTCAGGTGGAAGCCGAAATCCAGCAGACCGCCAAAAGCGCTCACCATCCTGCGGGCGAACGAGGATTTGGGCGTGCGCATGAACGTGTCAAGCATCGTTGCCTCGCGACCTATCCTTGCAAAGGGTGTACGCGAAGCTCGCGACAAACACAAGATCAGGAGCGTGCTACGGGGAAATCCTGGTGCCGTCGGTCAGAATCGAACTGACGACCTACTGATTACGAATCAGTTGCTCTACCCCTGAGCTACGACGGCGCCGGGCGGGGAAGCTACTCGGATGGGCGGTTGGCTGCAAGATCTTTTGGGCTGCGGCGGTCGAGCCAGATTGCGCGGGCGAGCAGGATCGCGGCCGAACTGTCGGCAATCATGCCGGGCCAGCTGCCAACCAGGTAGTTGTGGGTGAACCAGAGCGGCACGGAGCCTGCGATGATCAGCCGGAATTTCGCCGGATCGAGCTGCCAGCGCGCGAACGAGACCAGGGTCATGCCAGCGGCCGCAGCGGCCGACGCGAGCCCGCCCCAGGTCAGCGCCATCACGGTTGCGATCACCGGCACTGTCGCGAGGTAGAGCCAGCGGAACGCAGGCTTTTGTCCAAGCGGGATGGCGGCAGCCGCTTGCACGCCAGACAGAAAATTCAAGATCGACCCGGTGACCGCATCGATCAGGAAATAGTGGCCAGTGAACAGCACACTGACCCCGGTTTGTGCCCACAGCATACCAGTTCGGCTGCGAAACAATGGCCAGCTGATCGCGATTGCCGTGCCGATCCAACCGAGGATCGCAGCCAGGGTTTCCGTGCTCATCAGCGGATCGCGTCCAGCGCTGCCAGCACCGCACCGGCGACGATCAACAGCGCCGAGAGTGCGACCGTGAGCGTGAGCGTGCCCGCGCCAAAGGCGGCCAGCAGCAGGGTTGAGAGCAGCGGTGTCGCGTAAGACGCAGCCGCGAGCAGGCGCAGGTGGCCGTGCTTCATGCCGATGTCCCAGGCGAAAAAGGCCAAACCCACAGGCCCGAGGCCGAGCAGCACCAGTGCGAGCCACCCGGCCGGGGCCGGCATCACCCAGGTCTCAAACGCCAGATGCGCGATCAGGGCCAGCACCGCGGTCGCGGCACAAAACCCACCGACAGCGTCCGTCGGCACTTGGCCAAAGCGCCGGCTTGCAACCGAATACACCCCCCAGATCACCGCGCAGGCGAGTGCCAGCGCATAGCCCGCGGTGTGCTCAGCGGCAAAACTCCCGCCACCCACCAGCAGCACGACGCCCAAGAACCCAAGGCCAGCCCCCGCGAGGTGAAACCAGCGCAGACGCTCGCCCGGCAAGGCGGCGGAGAACAGCACGATGCACAGCGGCCACAGATAGTTGACCAGATTCGCCTCAAGCGGTGGGGCGAGCTTGAGCGCTGCGAAGTAGCAGGCGTGGTAGCCGAACAAGCCGCCGACACCGAGCAGCCAGACAATCGGCCGCTGGCGCAGCACCACGCGCGGATCAACACCGCGCACCACCCAGGCGATTGAGGCACCCAGGGCCGCGATACCAAAGCCGATTGCCGTCACTTGAAAGGGCGGCACCCCAGCCGTCCAGGTGGTGAACAGGGCGAGTGTTGCCCACAGCAGCACGGCGACGGCGCCAATCAGCGTCGCCGGTCCCGGTCGGATGGTGGCGGTCACGTGCGGCGCACGCGCAATCGGCAGCCGCCGGAGATCGACTTGCCCGGTGCCAGCAGCGGCAAAGTCTCTGGCTCGATGTTGAGCGCATCGGGGGCGTGGGTCGCGGGTTCAACGCAGAACACATCCGTCTCCGGCGTGAACACGATCAGGTGGCGGAGTTTTTGGCCTGCCTCGATCGTCACGGCCAAGCGATGCTCGGGCCAGATGATCTCGGCCGAGCCGTCCCAGCCGGCAAAGCAATGGTCGAGGGCAAGCCCGGCGACCGGGCGTTCGGGGTCGAGCGCCCAGGCCTTTGGCGTCGCGATCTTGGCGGCCGGGCGCTTGGCGGTGTCCCACACCCACACCTCTGGCACGGCTGCGCGCAGGCGCACATTCGGCGTGCGCAGGAAGTAGGGGTGGAAGCCGAAGCCGACCGGCATCGGCGTGTCGCCACGGTTTTCGATCGCGATCGTCATGGTCAGGCAGTCGGGGTCGAGCGTGAAGGTCTGCTCGCAGCGGTAGGACCAGGGCCAGCCCGGCGTCGCGCCGACATGGTCAAAGGCGAGCTGGGCGACCGAGGTGGTGGCGGTCACCACGCTCCACGCCTGTTGCCAACCATCGCCGTGGATCGCGTGGCGCTCCGGCGGGAAGTTCGGGACCAGCGCTACGTCGCCGCCGTCCCAGGGGAAGCGCGCGTCCGCCACCCGGCCAGAGAATGGCACCATGGCAAAGCTGCCCATGGACCGTGGGCTGCCGGCAGCCCAGGCTTCCTCCGTCGCCGGGCGCAGGATGTGCGCGCCATTGCAGGAGAATTCGGCGATGCCGCCGCCACAGGTTGGTGCCAGCACCAAGGTGAGGGGGCCGGCGGCGAGCTTGACAGCGGCAGGGTGGGGCTGAGACATGGGTTAGGACCCTGCCACGGGGCCCCACCGTCCTACAACCGCCCGTCTTCGAGGACCTGCCATGTCGCGCTACGCCCGCTATCCGAGCTTGCAAGATCGCGTCGTGTTCATTTCCGGCGGGGCGAGCGGTATTGGTGCCGTGCTGGTGGAGGCGTTTTGCGACCAGGGCGCCAAGGTCGCGTTTGTCGACATCGACGAAAAGTCCGGCATCGAGCTCGCTGAGCGCTTGGCGTCCGAGGGCAAGCCAAAGCCGCTCGCACTTCCCTGCGACGTGCGCGATATCCCGGCCTACCAGCGCACGATCGCGGCCGCTGCCGAGGCGTTGGGGCCGATTGCAGCGCTGGTGAACAACGCCGCGCGCGACGATCGCCACAAGGTCGAGGACTTAACGCCAGAGTATTGGGATGACTGCCTGGCCGTGAACCTGCGCCACCACGTCTTCGCCGCCCAAGCGGTGATTCCCGGCATGAAGGCGGCGGGTTGGGGCTCGATCCAGAACCTCGGGTCGGTCTCCTGGATGCGTGGGCGCGATGGCATGATCGGCTACACGACCTCCAAAGCCGCGATCCACGGCATGACCCGAGTGCTCGCGCGTGAGGTTGGGCCGGATAACATCCGGGTGAACTCGGTCGTGCCCGGCGGCGTGGTGACCGAACGGCAGAACCGGCTGTGGCGCACGCCAGAGCTCGACAAGTCGCTCATGGACGCCCAGTGCCTGAAGCGCCGCCTGGTGCCGGAGGACGTGGCGCGCATGGTGCTGTGGCTCGCAGCCGACGACAGCGATGGCTGCACCGGCCAAGCCTTCCTGGTCGATGGCGGGATCGTCTGAGCCAGCATCACTTTGCGCTGCTGGCGAAGCGTGCAACAGTTCCGGCAGCGACTGAGGAGAGGCTCGTATGATCGACCGCCGGCACCTGTTGGGTTCTCTGGCTGCAGTGGCAGTGCCCGCATCTGCGTTTGCGCAGAGCTGGGGCTATGACGGGCCGGAGGGTCCTGATCGCTGGGGCATGCTGCGGCCCGATTGGCAGGCCTGCATGGCCGGCCAAGAACAGTCGCCGGTCGACCTCATTGATGCCGTGCGCGCGGATCTGCCGATGGTGGCGCTGCAAAGCCAGCCGCTCGAAGGCCGCGCGGTGCACAGTGGTGGCTTGGTGATCGAAACCAGCGCTGGCTGCCGCTTCACCCTCGCCGGTGACCGGTTCGAGCTGCAGTTCTACCGCTTCCATCACCCGAGCGAACACGCGATTGGCGGCCAGCGCGCCAACATGGAAGTGCAGTTCTGGTTCCGCCAGCAGAGCACCGGGCGCTGGTGTGCGCTCGCTGCCATGATCGTCGAAGGGGCCGCCAACGCTGGCCTCGGCTCGGTGCTGGAACTCCGGCCGACCCTGGGCAGTGCGGTTACCGCCCCGATGCTCGACCCAACAACCCTGATGCCGCGCAACCGCCAGGCCTACTGGCGCTATCAGGGTTCCATGACCACACCGCCCTGCGCGGAAGTGGTGCTGTGGACGGTGATGCGCGAAGCCGTGCAAGCGAGCCGGGAGCAGATCGTCCGGTTTACCGAGGCGTTCCCGGCGAACGCTCGTCCCCTGGTGCCGATGGGGCGACGGTTCCTGTTGTCGTCGGGGGCCTAGACGCTCGTTCACTCCAGGCGAGCAGGATGCCGGCTGACAGGACGATCGCGGCCCCCGCGACCGTCGTGAGGCCCGGCGCTTCGCTGAAGAACGCCACACCAATCGCGATCGCCCACAAGATGCCGGCGTATTCGAACGGAGCGACGAAGGACGCATCGGCCTTCGCATAGCTTTCAGTCATCAGGATTTGCGCGACCCCGCCGACCAGCCCGATCGCGATCAAGCGGGCGGCTTGGGTCACATCCAGGGCGACCCAGCCGAAGGGGATGCTGGCGAGCGACGCGGTCACCACGGCCAAGCTAAAGTAGAGGATGATCGTGCCGGTCTGTTCGGTCTGCGACAGGCGGCGGATCTGGATCATCGCGGCGGCGGTCAGGATGGTGGAGACGAACACCAGCAGCGCGCCGTAGGCCTCGCCCGCATCGCCCGATCCTACCCCCAGCTTCGGCACAATGATCGCGGCAGCGCCTAAGAACCCCACGGCCACCGAGACCAGGCGGATGCCCCAGATCCGTTCGCCCAGCACGATGGACGCCAGCAACACAATCAGGATCGGCACCAGATAGTTGATCGCCGAAACCTCGGCGAGCGGCAACCAGGCCACGGCTGCAAAGTGCAGATAGAGCGAGGTGCCGCCAAACGCACTGCGCAGCAGATGGCCAACCGGCCGGGTCGTGCGCCAGCAGCCTTTCAGCCGGCCGCGCCAGGCGAGCCAGGCGAACACCGGCAGCATGGCAAGGCCGGCGCGGAAGAACACGATCTGGCCGGTCGGCACGTCGTGGCCGAGCGAGCGTGAGATGCCAGACATCAGCGTGTAGCAAAACGTGGCCGCCACCATCATGGCAGCGGCGAGCAAACGGAACTGGCGACGCGGTGCATCTGGCATGGCGCCAAGCATACCCATGTGCTGCACGCCTGAGCCCCGCCGTTTCAACAGCGCATGCTCGCGTTGACCCCGCACCCGGCGCGCGCTAAGGGTCACGCGGGACCAACACACAACATCGCGGGGGAGGCATGACGAACCATTTCCTAGTTCACGAAACCACGGACACCGTGGGCGTGATCACAGTTGAAGGCGTGGAGGCTGGCCAGGAAATCACTGGCTGGCAGGTGGATACCGACGGCACTTTGAAGATGATCGCCCGCGAAGCGATCGCGCTCGGTCACAAGATCGCGCTGGTCGACATCAAAGCCGGCGACACGATCATCAAGTACGGTCATGACATCGGCAAAGCCGTTGCTGACATCACCAAGGGCCACCACGCCCACGTTCACAACATCAAGACGAAGAGGTGGTAGTCATGGGTTCAGCAATCCCCCGTTTCATGGGCTACCGGCGCGAAAATGGGAACGTCGGTGTTCGCAACCACGTCGTGATCCTGCCGCTGGATGACTTGTCGAACGCCGCCTCTGAGGCCGTCGCCAACAACATCAAGGGCACCATGGCGATCCCGCACGCCTACGGCCGCCTGCAGTTCGGTGCGGATCTCGATCTGCACTTTCGCACGCTGATCGGCACCGGCTCCAACGCCAATGTGCATTCGGTCATCGTGATCGGCATCGAAGCCGGCTGGACTGGCAAAGTGGTCGAAGGCATCGCCAAGACCGGCAAGAAGGTCGAAGGCTTTTGGATCAGCGGCCATGGTGACTTGAAAGTCATCGAAATGGCCTCGCGCCGCGCCCACCAGTTCGTGCAAGACGCGACCGAAAAGCAGCGTGAAGAATGCTGGCTGAATGAACTCTACATCTCCACCAAGTGTGGGGAGAGCGACACGACCTCGGGTCTGGCCTCCTGCCCGACCGTCGGCAACTTGATCGACAAGGTCGACGAAATGGGTGCCACCACCTGTTTCGGGGAAACCTCTGAACTGACCGGTGCCGAAACCGTCTGCGCCACGCGCGCCAAGACGCCGGAAATCGCCAAGAAGTTCATGGACACCTGGACCGCGTACAACGACTTCATCAACGCCAACAAGACCAACGATCTGTCGGACAGCCAGCCGACCAAGGGCAACATCGCCGGTGGTCTGACCACCATCGAAGAAAAGGCCTTCGGCAACTTCCAGAAGATCGGCAAGAAGGCGATGTTTATCGACGTGCTGGAGCCGGCGCAGGCGCCGACTTCTGGCCGTGGCCTCTACTTCATGGACACCTCCTCGGCAGCCGCTGAGTGCGTGACCCTGCAGGCGGCTTCCGGTGCGGTCGTCCACTTGTTCCCGACCGGTCAGGGCAACGTCATCGGCAACCCGATCGAGCCGGTGATCAAGCTGACCGCCAATCCGCGCAGTGCCCGCCTGATGCCAGAACACATCGACCTCGATGTCTCGGGCATTCTGCGCCGGGAAATGACCATGGACGAAGCCGGCGACAAGCTGATCGACATCATGTTGCGCACCTGCAACGGTCGCTTCACCTGCGCCGAAGCGCTCGGTCACCGGGAATTCTCGATGACCAAGCTCTACCGCTCCGCTTAAACTACCGACGGCGCGGCTGGGCAGTCGTGAACGCGACTGCCCAGCCGGTGCCGAGGGCCTGCTATGGCTGACATCGTCATCACCGAATTCATGGACGAGGCGGCGGTTGCCAGCCTCGCCAAATCGTTTGACACGCTCTACGACCCGAAGCTGGTGGATCAACCAGATCGGCTGTTGGTGGAGGTGGCGTCCGCGCGGGCACTGATCGTGCGCAACCGCACCCAGGTGCGCGGCGCCTTGCTCGAGGCGGGCTCGAAGCTGATCGCGGTCGGCCGGCTCGGCGTCGGGCTCGACAACATCGACATGGAAGGTTGCGGCAAACACCGCATCGCCGTGTTCCCGGCAACCGGCGCCAATGACGTTTCGGTTGCGGAATATGTTATGGCCGGTGCCCTCACCCTACTGCGTGGTGCCTATGGCGCGACAGCGGAGGTCGCTGCCGGCACCTGGCCGCGCACTCGGCTGATGGGCCGGGAATGCTATGGCCGCACCATGGGGCTGGTCGGCTTCGGATCGATCGCCCGCCACGTCGCGCGTCGCGCCCGCGCGTTTGACATGGCGATCCTCGCCTACGACCCGTTCCTGCACGAGGATGATCCAGCCCTCGTCGAACACAGCGCCACGTTGGTCGAACTCGACCAGCTGCTGGCCCAGAGCGACGTCGTCAGCCTGCACGTGCCCTTGACCAAGGACACGGAAAACCTGATCGACGCCCAGCGTCTCGCCGGCATGAAACCGGGATCGATCCTGATCAACGCCGCGCGTGGCGGCGTGGTGGATGAGGCGGCGCTGGCAGCCGCACTCCGCGCCGGCACCATCGGTGGGGCGATGCTCGATGTGTTCGCCAAGGAACCACTGCCGGGCGGTGGGCCGCTGGTCGACGTGCCGAACCTGATCTTGACGCCGCACATCGCCGGCGTGACCGAGGAAAGCAACGTCCGCGTCAGCACCCTGATCGCGGACCGCATTGCAGGAGCGCTGCGCTGATGTCGGACCGGATCAGCCTTGCGGCTCTAACGGAGCTCGCAGTCACAGTGCTCACCCGCGCCGGCACCAATCCGGCTGCCGCGCAGGCAACCGCGGAAGCCTTGGTCGCGGCGGATGCCGATGGCCTCGCCTCCCACGGTGTGTCGCGCCTGCCGGCCTATGCCGATCAGGTGAAGAGCGGCAAGGTCGATGGCAGCGCCCTGCCCGCCGTCGAGCGGGTCGGTCTCGCGGCCTTACGCGTTGATGCTGGCACTGGCTTTGCGTTTCCCGCCGTCGAGGCTGGGATTGCCGAGGCGCTTGGCATTGTGCGCGAAGCCGGCGTGGTGACGGTCGCGATCGGCAACTCGCACCACTTCGGGGCCGCCGGCTACGCGGTTGAGCGGATTGCGGAGGCCGGCGTCATCGGCCTTGCCTTCTCCAACAGCCCCGGCGCGATTGCCGCCTGGGGTGGCTCCAAGCCGCTGTTCGGCACCAACCCGATTGCCTTCGCCTGCCCGCGCATCAACAGCCAACCACCGCTCGTGATCGACCTGTCGCTGTCGCTCGTCGCCCGCGGCAAGGTGATGGTCGCCGCCCAAAAGGGCGAGCCGATCCCGGAAGGCTGGGCGCTCGACGCCGAAGGCCGGCCGACGACGGATGCGAAAGCCGCCTTGGCCGGCACCATGCTGCCGATGGGCGGTGCCAAGGGTGCGGCCCTCGTCCTCATGGTCGAGCTGCTGACCGCAGCGCTGACCGGCTCCAACGCCGGCTTCGAGGCCTCCTCCTTCTTCACAGCGGACGGCGATGCCCCGCGCATCGGCCAGCTGCTGGTGTTGATCGATCCAGGCCCAATGTCCGGCGGCCGCTTTGCCGAGCGGGTGGAAACCATCCTGACCATGATGCTCGCCGAAGACGGCGTGCGCCTGCCGGGTCAACGCCGGCTGGGTATCCGCGCCGCTGCCCGGCGCGATGGCGTGGTGATCCCGCCGGCGCTGATGGATGATCTGAGGAAGCGGGCAAATTGAGCGCGATCGACTTGGCGGGAATAGTGACAAATCTGTAGATGGAAGTTCGAATTCACATAGAAAAGATTCGCATTTGCGGTGTCATGACACAGCATGCAGCGTTTCTTTTTAAGAAGAAGGCGACCAAATCCTATGAGCTCAAGATATCCGAATTTGGGAAGTTGGGGCAGCGAACAACTCGGCCCGCTATCGGAACCGCCATACGACATCGATAGCATGCCGCATCAAGAGGCTATTGAAAGTATCCGCGGTTGGTTTTTCCAGAACTTTGAGGACCCAGCTGAAAGTACACTCTATGAATCTGCGGAAGGTGGCTATATTTTTATTTGGGGAGGCCCATATTCCGCCCAAGAGATAATTGAAGATGTATTTTTTGGGATCGTGTCGGAGGATGTAATAAAAGATGTTGTGAAAAGTCTCGCGATTGAGGCGTTTGATTGGGCCCCCTCTAGCGGAAGAATAATTTATAAAGATCAAGAAATTACTAGGACCTATTCGGATGCAATTTCGCTTTACGCGGAAATGCAGTTGCGTATTACTGGGCTCGAGGACGCGCTTGCGCAGCTAACCAGTTCCCCGGGTATCGGACATAACAATCCTCCCGGCTCTATTGATGCTACAAGCCTGTCTTCTCAAGAAGTTGCTGAGCTTCGAGATCTGCTTGGCACACTAAAGAGGCAACCTGCTACTCCAGTAGACAATGGCGCAGAAGCAAAAGCGATCGCAGAAAAACTGAAAGAAAAAGGCAAAATACTAGGAGATATTGCAAGTACTGAGTTGACAAAAGAAACAGTAAAAAAAGCTTTTAGTTCCGTAGCCACCTTTATCGCGGGCGTTGTATTGCCGAAAATTGTGGATCTAGTCGGGAAAATTCTAGAGTGGATTTCAAGTTTGATATATTAACTCAGAGTATTCGTCAGAGAGTGATAGTCACTCAAGCATATGGCGTGGTTATCCCGTCGGCGCTGATAGATGATTTGAAGAATTGAGTGGAGTAGCGTAGCTCACCCACTCAATAGTGAAACCGGCACTGCGCAATGTGCAGCGCATCATCCGCCACCCGATACACCAGTCGATGCTCGCGCGTCAGGCGGCGGGACCACCACCCGCTGAGTTGCCCGCGCAAGGGTTCGGGCTTGCCGATGCCGGTGAACGGTGTGCGTGACGTCTCTTTGATCAGCTGGTTCAAGCGTTCCAACAACGCGCGATCAGTTGCCTGCCAGTGGAGGTAATCCGCCCAGGCGGTCTCCGTGAAGACCAGCTTCACTCCGCGAGTGTCCGTTCTACCCCCTTGCCCTCATCGAACTCCGCGATCGATTGGAGCAGGCGTTTGGCATTCCTGGGGCTGCTCAGCAGGTAGCGGGTTTCCTCATAGGACGCAAAATCCTCGATCGACATCAGCACGGCGGCGGGCTTGCCCCGCTCGCGGGTGATCATCACGGGCTCATGGTCCGCGGTCACCTGATCAAGGGTGGCGGCTAAGGTGCGGCGAAGGTCGCTGTAGGAGATGGCGTGCATAGGGCTATTGTACGCGATCTTGTACAAGAAGCAAGCCCCCCCCTAAACCACGCTCTCCTCAACAATCCGGAACCGCTTGGTGCAGCTGTCCACCGTCGCCCAGGCGCGGGACTGCCAGGCGGCGTGGGCGTCTTGGTAGCTGTCGAACGGGCCGATGCGTTCTTCCACCGTGCCGGGCACGATCTTGCGAAAGCCGGTGTCCTCGTAATCGCCGCCGAGCACGAAGTAGCGTTTGGTTGGCTTGGGGCCGGCTTCTTC
>JAAFHH010000402.1 GCA_013297545.1 Alphaproteobacteria bacterium | reverse complement strand
GCCGGCGCTGTGGTTGATGAAGTGGGTGAACACGAAGCTGAACAGCACCAGGCCGCTGACCAGGCGCAAGGTGCGCACCATCGCCCGCGGATCAACCGCGACACGAAAGGCCGAGACAGCGGGGTCAGACATGGATAACCACCGGGCGCAATGGGGCGGGATCGGCCCGTCCCATTGATATCGCTGACCATGACCTCGCGTCGAGTCAGGGATTGCCGCACCCGGTTGCTGGGGTAAGGGCGGGCACCCCGTCGTCAACACAATTTGCGCTGCCAACAGTGGGCGGGCTGCTAGTGTCCGGCCCAACCAGTCCGTTTTGGAGGCCAAGCCCATGACCGCGACATTCCGCAACCGGATCTACGACAGCATCCTCGACACCATCGGTGCGACCCCGCTGGTGCGCTTGCCCAAGCTGACCGCCGCCCACGGCTTGAAGGCCGAAGTGCTGGCGAAGCTGGAGTTCTTCAACCCGCTCGCCAGCGTCAAGGATCGCATTGGCGCCGCCATGATCGAGGCGGCCGAAGCGTCAGGTGCGATCAAGCCGGGATCGGTGTTGGTGGAGCCGACATCGGGCAACACCGGCATCGCGCTTGCGTTTGTCGCAGCCGCCAAGGGCTACCGCTTGATCTTGACCATGCCGGAGAGCATGTCGGTCGAACGGCGCAAGATGCTGCGGCTGCTCGGCGCGGAGCTGCAGCTCACCCCCGCCGGCCAAGGCATGAAAGGGGCGATTGCCAAGGCGCAGGAGATTGTCGACAGCACACCGGGGGCGGTGATGCTGCAGCAGTTCGAAAACCCGTCGAACCCAGCAATCCACCGCGCGACCACGGCGGAGGAGATCTGGGCGGACACCGGCGGCAGCCTCGATTGGTTCGTCTCCGGCATCGGCACGGGTGGGACGATCACCGGCACGGTCGACGTGCTGCGCCAGCGCTTGCCGAACTTGAAGGTGGCAGCGGTTGAGCCGGCCGACAGCCCCGTGCTGTCTGGTGGCGCGCCGGGTCCGCACAAGATCCAAGGCATTGGCGCCGGCTTCGTGCCCGGCATCCTCGACACCAAGGCCTATGACGAAGTGGTGCAGATCGCCAATGAGCGGGCGTTCGCCACCGCCCGCGAAGCGGCCGCCGTTGAGGGTCTACCGATTGGCATCAGCTCGGGTGCGGCGCTGGCCGCCGCGATTGAAATCGCCAAGCGGCCAGAGGTGGCGGGCAAGCGCATCGTGGTGATCATTCCGTCGTTCGCGGAACGCTATCTGTCGACCGCGCTGTTCGATGGCTTCGAATAGAGATTGACCGGCGCGCGCACCGGGGCGACACAGCCCCGGTGACCGCACTCGACCTGCTCGCGACCGATGGCTTTGACGACTACCGCCTGCTCGACAGCGGCGGTGGTCGTAAGCTTGAACGCTACGGCCGCTTCGTGATCGACCGGCCAGAGCCGCAAGCACTGTGGCCGCAGCGCTTGGCACCCGCCGTGTGGGCCAAAGCCGATGCTCGCTTCGTCGCCGCCAGCGATGGCGAAGAGGGCGGGCGCTGGCAGACACCGAAGCCGCTGCCGGAGACATGGCCACTGAAGTACCAGGGGCTGACAGTGCACGCGCGCCTCACCCCGTTTCGGCACATCGGCCTGTTCCCCGATCAGGTTGGCCACTGGCAGTGGATGACGGCAGCGCTCAAGGCCTCCGGCATCGCCAAACCCCGGGTGCTGAACCTGTTTGCCTACACCGGCATGGCGTCGTTGGTCGCCAGTGCGGCGGGGGCGGAGGTGACCCACGTCGATGCCTCCAAAAAGGCGATTGAGTGGGCGAAGGAGAACCAGGCGGCGAGCCACCTCGATCCTGCCGGCATCCGGTGGATCCTCGATGACTGCCAAAAATTCGTCGAGCGTGAGGCGCGGCGCGGACGCACCTACCATGGCATCCTGCTCGACCCGCCGAAGTACGGCCGCGGCGCCAAGGGTGAGGTGTGGGATTTGTTCGAACATCTGCCGGCCCTGCTGCAGGGCTGCAACGCGATCCTCGGCGACGACGCGCAGTTCTTGATCCTGACGGCCTACGCCATGCGGGCCTCGGCGATCGCGATGGGACAGGCGGCGATGGCGGTGATCGACCGGCCCGGCGTGTGGTCGCATGGTGAACTTGGGGTGGCAGAGCAGGGCGGCGGGCGCATCGTACCAACCTCGCTCTACACCCGCTGGAGTGTACGGTGAAGGATCTCTCGAGCGCCCAGAATCCGCTGATCAAGCTCGTGCGCTCGCTCGACGATCGCAAAGGCCGGCGCGAAAGCGGGTTGTTTGTGGCGGAAGGGGCGAAGGTGGTGGCGACCGCCCGCGACCAGGGCTGGGCCCCGCACGCGCTGCTGATCGATCAGGCGGCAGCTGACCGGCCAATCCTCGCGAGCCTGGCACGCTGGGCTGCCGCGGCGGGGGCGGAGGTGGCTGCCGTCTCGACGCCGCTGATGGAGCGCCTGGTCGCCAAGGACAATCCGCAAGCCGTGCTCGGTGTATTCCACCAGCAGACGGCCGAGCCCGCCGTGGTGCAGCCGACCCCGGGGGCGGTGTGGGTGGTGCTGGAAGAAGTGCGCGATCCCGGCAACCTCGGCACCATCGTGCGCACGGTCGATGCGGCGGGGGCCAGTGGGGTGATCCTGGTCGGCACCACCTGCGATCCGTTTTCGACCGATGCCGTGCGCGCGACCATGGGATCGTTGTTCGCGGTGCCGGTGGTGCGGATTGGCTTGGAGGCAGCGCTTGCCCTCACGACCAGCTGGCCAGGGTTGGTGGTCGCGAGCCACCTGCAGGCTGCCGTTGATTTCCGTACGGTCGACTACACCCCGCCCACCTTGCTGCTGATGGGCCGCGAAGGGCCGGGCTTGTCCGACACGCTCGCAGCGACGGCTGGCGTGCGTGTGCGCATCCCGATGGCGGGCGGGGCCGACAGCCTTAACCTTGCGATCGCGAGTGCGTTGATGATTTACGAAGCCCGGCGCGCCCGGCTTTAAGCTGCCGCTTCGACGCCATTACGGCCACGGCGTTTGACGACGTAGAGCGCTTCATCGGCGCGTTTCACCAGCTCGGCCGGGGTCGTGCGATCGCTCGCGGTGCTGACACCGAAGGAGCCTGCGAGCCGCACGTCGCCGGTTGGCACGGAGAAGGCGGCCGCGCGCATGCCATCCAGAATGCGCTGGGCGACCACGGTGGCAGCCGCACTGTCGGTTTCCGGCAGCAGGATGGCGAATTCATCGCCGCCAAGCCGGGTTGCGAGGTCGGTTGGCCGCACGGATAGGCGCGCGCACTCCGCCACGCGCTGCAGGGCGGTGTCCCCCACATCGTGGCCGTGGGTGTCGTTGATCGACTTGAAGAAATCGACATCGAACAGAATGACCGACAGCGGCTTGCCAGAACGTTCCCGGCGCAGCAGCTCGAGCGCCAGCTGCTGGTCGAACACGCGCCGGGTCGCAAGCCCGGTCAGCACATCAACGCGCGCTTCGCGGCCGATCTTGGCGGACATGCGTTCGGCCACCAGCACCACCTTGTCGACCGCCTTGACCACCGCGATCACGGTGGCGGCGAGGATCAGCATGCTGGTCTCTGCCGCCATCTCGTCCGGGCTGCTGCCGTAGGCGCCGGCGAGGGTGGCGCCGATCTGGAGGATCGCTGCCAGGATCGGCATCACCCCGGTTGCGAACGCGAGCGGGCGGCCAAGCGCGTGGTCTTCCCCAGGGATAAAGCGAATGAGCCAGATGCCATAGAC
>JAAFHH010000403.1:2067-3742 GCA_013297545.1 Alphaproteobacteria bacterium | reverse complement strand
GAGCGGAATGGTCGTTTCAATGCCGCCGATGACGTATTCTTCCAGCGCCCGGCGCAGGCGCATCAGGCATTCGTTGCGCGTCGCCCCGTAGACGATCAGCTTGGAGACCAAGCTGTCATAGGCCGACGGCACCCGGTAGCCGGTGTAGAGGTGGCTGTCGACCCGCACGCCAGGTCCACCCGGCGCGTGGTAGTCGACGATCTTGCCCGGCGACGGCGCGAAGGTTTCCGGGTGCTCCGCGTTGATGCGCACTTCGATCGCGTGACCTTGGAAGCGGATATCCTCTTGGGTGATCCCAAGCTTGCCGCCGGCCGCGATGCGGATCTGTTCGCGCACCAGATCCATGCCGGTGATCCATTCGGACACCGGGTGTTCGACCTGCAGGCGGGTGTTCATCTCGATGAAGTAGAATTTGCCATCCTCGTAGAGGAACTCCAGCGTGCCAGCGCTACGGTACCCCAGCGTGCGCATGGCTTGCAGCGCAAGCTCGCCAATCTCGCTGCGTTCTTCGGCGTTGAGAGCCGGCGAGGGGGCTTCTTCGAGCAGCTTCTGGTGCCGGCGCTGCAGGGAACAATCCCGCTCGCCCAGGTGCACCACACCACCTTGGCCGTCGCCCAGGATCTGCAACTCGATGTGGCGCGGGTGGCCGAGGAACTTCTCCAAGTACACCATGTCGTTGCCGAAGAACGCCTTGGCCTCCGACCGCGCGAGGCTGAGCGCTTGGGAGAGTTCGTCCGGGCTGTGGGCAACCTTCATGCCCTTGCCGCCACCACCGCCAGCGGCTTTCACCAGCACGGGGTAACCCAGCCGCTCGGCGATCACCGCTGCGGCGTCATCGTCCGTGATCGGGCCGTCAGAGCCCGGCACGGTCGGCAGGCCGAGCTCGATCACCTTGCGCTTGGCGGAGATTTTGTCGCCCATCACGCGGATGTGTTCCGGCTCCGGCCCGATCCACACGAAGCCGTGCGCCTGCACCATCTCCGCGAAGTCGGCGTTCTCGGCCAAGAAGCCGACACCGGGGTGGATCGCATCCGCACCGGTGATGGTCGCGGCCGACAAGATCGCCGGGATGTTCAGATAGCTCTGGCGCGGCGGCGGTGGGCCGATGCACACGCTCTCGTCCGCCAGCCGCACGTGCATGGCATCGGCATCCGCCGTTGAGTGCACCGCGACCGTGCGGATGCCCAGCTCGCGGCAGGCACGGTGGATGCGCAGCGCGATCTCGCCCCGGTTGGCGATCAGGATTTTTTCAAACATGCCGCTACTCGATGACGACGAGCGGCTCGCCGAACTCGACCGGCTGGCCGTCGCGCACCAGGATTTGGCTGACCACGCCGGCCTTCGGGGCGAGCAGCGGGTTCATCACCTTCATCGCCTCGATGATCAGCACAGTTTGACCCGCCCGCACGGTCTCACCGACGGAGACGTAGGGGCGGGCACCGGGTTCTGGTGCCAGATAGGCGGTACCGACCATCGGCGACGTGATGGCACCCGGCGCCGGGCCGGCCGGCTCCGCCGGTGCAGCGGCCACGCGCGAGGCAGGGCCGGGGGCTGGCACCACGTGGGTGACCGGTGCGCCCTGGCGGACGACGCGCACCCGCACTTCTGTCGTCGCGTATTCGATTTCAGTCAGCCCGGTCTCATCCAGCAGGCCGGCCAGTTGGCGCACCAGGGC
>JAAFHH010000403.1:0-2057 GCA_013297545.1 Alphaproteobacteria bacterium | reverse complement strand
TTTGCCAGCGCGTCGATCGCCAGCCCATATCCGTGCGCGCCAAGCCCGGCGATCACCGCCCGGGCTGCCAGCGCTGGATAGGAATGGTGGCGAAAGCTCTCACGCTGGAACACGTTAGAAAGATGGACCTCGATCGCCGGCAGACCAACGCCCTTCAAGGCATCCATCAGTGCGATCGAGGTGTGGGTGTAAGCGCCCGCGTTCAAGACGATCCCAACCGCGTGGCTGCGCGCCTCGTGGATCCAATCGATCAGCTGGCCTTCGTGATTCGATTGCCGGAATACCAGCGTGAACCCGTGCGCATCGGCATGGCGCTGTGCCAGTGCTTCAACGTCGCCAAGCGTTGTGGCGCCATAGATTGCGGGTTCCCGCACACCCAGCAGATTGAGGTTCGGTCCGTTCAAAACATAGATCGCAGGCTTTGCCTCAGACACGTCGGGCACCCCGGACAGCGAAGGCCGCGCTTATGGCATGGGCAGGGGGGGGATGCAATGGGGTGGCAGAACGCCTACCGCCGCCACCGGCGCGCCCGGCGTTCCCGGTAGAGCACCTGCCAGCGTTCGCGGCGGTCTTCGTCCCAGTCGGCGGCACTGACCAGGTGGGCTTCTTCGGCCAGCGCTGCATGCATGCGCTGGTGGTCGGCCGAGCGGTGGCGCAAGAACCACACGACGGCACCGGCACAGAGCGCACCCGGCAGCAGCAGCCACTGGGACGCGAGATCCTGGCGGGCGACGAAGTACCAGCCGATCGCGAACACGGTTAGGCAGGCAAGGCCAATGCGCAGGCGCACCATGCCCGCGTGCACCATCCCCTGTTCCAAGGTGGCGAGGCGGTCGAGGGCGGCTTGGGCTTCGGGGGTGCGGTCGGTCATGGGCTTGGATCTGCCTGAACCCTGGGGGCTGGGGCAAGCGAATCCGCGTATTGCGCAGTGCAGCATTGGGTTTCATGCTCAGGCCATGGCGCCTCTTGATGATCCAGCGGCCCTCGCGGCCGAACTAGAGACCGAGCTCGGCCGCTTCCAAGCGGCGAGTGCGGCTGATCCGTCGGGTAACCCCGTGTCGTCGCTGGCGCTCACCATCGCGCGCGGGCTCGACCAGGGGCGGTTCGATATCCCGGCACTCGAGCGCTTGATCGGGCACCTCGCGGCCGCCGCGTTCACCGATCGGGCCGAGCGCTTGGCCGGTTACCTCGGGCCAGTGCAGCCGGCCGCCAACGATGACGCGTTGGCGCAGATGCTGGCGAGCCGGCTCGGTTCCCTGTCGTTCGACAAGGCGCGCCGGCAGGTTGAGCGCACGCGCTTTGGCATCGTGTTCACCGCCCACCCAACGTTCTCGCTGGCACGACCCCTGGCAGACCAGCTGGCGCTGGCGGCGAGCGGCGGGGTGGTCGATCACGATCTGATCACCCGCACACCGCACCGGCCGGCGCCCAAGCTAACCCTGCAAGATGAATTCGACTGGGCGATGATGGCGATCGCCCACGGCCGCGCCGCGCTTGACCGGGCGATCGGCGCGATCCTCGATCTTGCCCGCGAGCACTGGCCAGACCAGTGGCGCCACCTGGTGCCGACGCCGGTCACCATCGCGTCCTGGGTCGGTACCGACACCGATGGGCGCACCGACATCGGCTGGTGGGACAGCCTGCGCCTGCGGCTGGCGGTGAAGGCAGCCCAGCTCGCCCGCCTCGCCGCCAGCGTGCAGGCGTTGGGCGCGCTCGATCCTGGCTACCGGGCAGCCCTGGTGCCGCTCGCCGCCCGGCTGGCGACGGCGGAGGCGGCGGTGGCTGTCCAGCGAGCGGCTGCACCGCGTGGCACGGCGCCAACGCCCGCCGCGACGCAAGCCTTCGCGGCAGCGCTGATCGATCTGCGCGCGGCCGCGCTTACCGATGCGAGCACGTTGATCGATGCGGCGGAGGCAGCACTCGCCGGCGCGGACGATCGCCTGGCCCGCGGCCTCCTCGTGCTGCGCGCGGATCTGGCGAGCCACGGGCTTGGGCTCGCGCGCATCCACGTGCGGCTCAACGCGACCCAGCTGCACAACGCCGTGCGCCGTCACCTC
>JAAFHH010000401.1 GCA_013297545.1 Alphaproteobacteria bacterium | reverse complement strand
TTTTTTTTTCCTCGCGGATGCCGACGACATCGATCCGCTCAATCCAGCCTTCGATCACCTGCAGGTCGAACACACCGCTTTCGGCGATCTGCTGGGGCACGAAGGCGGTGGTCAGAAAGTCGCCGCGCGCCCGGGCGATCCGGGTGAGCTCGGCTGCAGCCTCGTACACCCGGCGCAAGGGCACCGTGCGGCCTTCCAGGCTGGCAGCGACGGCGCGCACCTCTGCTTGCGGCAGGCTCTCAGCGCCCATGATCCGCACGGTGGTGATCTCAACGGGTTCATCGGCGAGTGCCGTCGGCGGCACCACGCCGCGCGGCAGATCAAAGCCGAAGGTCGGCATGACCAAGGGCTCAGGCGCTGGGGCAGTGGGCGGGCGTTCGACTGGAGCGGGTAATCGTTGCTGGGCGGCAACGGGCAGCGCCAAGACAGTCAGCGCCAGCACCAAGATCGGTGACCGGGACATGGCGCGAAGCATGGCGGCGTCGAAATGTCAGAGTCAAACCAAGAGATAGTATTGGGCGAGCGCCGTTGACGTCTCGTTCACAAGCGCTGCGAAGTCTTGCGGCACCGCAGCCCCTGCTTCGATCTGGCGTGCCACGGCTGCCAAGCGCGGGCACCCATACATCGCGGCCGCGCCCGCGAGACGGTGGGCGGCTGGGACGCGGTCGTCACCGCGCAGGATGGCGTCCGCCTCCTCTGCCAGGGTGAGGCGCACCCGCGCGATCAGGTCCGCCAACAGGGCGGCGCCCAAGTCTTCGGCGAGGACCGCGTGATGAGCAGGATCGAGCAGCGCCAGCATAACGTCACTGTCACACACTGTTGACACTCCGCGCAAAATTCATCGACGCGGGCGCGGTCAGATCGCCTCGAACCCGATGGAGGCACCGATGACACCGCACACCGCACCTGCCTTGCCGAGCCAGCGCCTGACCCGCATTCTGGGCTCGCTCGCCCCAAACCCATCGACCAGCGCGCCGCAAAGCGCAATGATGCGGCCAGTTGCCCCCGCAGCGGAGGCGGACATGCCGCGCACTGTGCTGGACGCATTGTGGATCTTGACCCGAGCAACAGCGATTGCCGTGCTGATGCTGACGGCGTTGGCACCGGTCAGCGCGCAAACGCGCGTGCAGATGATCGTCGCGTCGTCATCTGCCGCAGCACTGACGCCGGGCGATGTGGTCGACGGCGCGCAGACCCTGTCGCTCGGTGCCGCAGAGCGGGTGACCTTGATTGATGATCGCGGCGCCTTGCGCGCGATTGACGGCCCGTTTCGCGGTCGGCCGAGTGATCGGCGCCCCTCGGTCGAGGGCGGGGATGGCGGCAAGCTCGCGATCCTGGCCGATGTGCTGCGCCTGATGCGCGATCCGAACACAGTCAAGCTGCCGGGCCCGTGGCTCGCGAGCACCCAGCGCACCGGCCACGTCTGCGCGCAGGCCGACCGGTTGGTGTTCTGGCGCCCAGCGACCGCCGATGATGTGCGCCTGTCGATCGAGATCGGCGCGCGCAAAGCCAACGCCGCCTGGCCGAAGGGGGCGGAGACGATTGCCCTGCCGGCCGCCTTGTTCACCAATGGGGCGAGCTATCCAACCCAAGTCGGCAGCGAACCGCCGGTGGTGTTGACCGTGCACATTGCCTCCACCGTGCCGGCATCCCCGGTCGATCTGGCGGTGTGGATGGCGACCCGGGGCTGCAAGACGCAGGCACTGACCTTGCTGGATCAGATCCGCTAGATGGTGCGCTTGGGCGTTGGCGGCCGGGTTCGCGCGGCCCAAGTTGCCATCGCCTTGGCCGCGGCTGCTGTTGGTGTGATTGCCGTCAGCGCGCTCAACACCTTCGCCCAGGGCTACCAACGCATCGCCGGCATGCAACTGCCCGCCGCCTTGGCCGCCGCCGAACTCGGCCGGCAGAGCCAGGCGGTCGCGACCGTTTTGGCGCAAGCCGTTGGCCCGCTGACCATCGCCGATACGGAATCGAAGCGAGTGGCGGCGAGTGCGGAGATCACCCCCCACACCTCGACCCTCATGGGGCTGGTGGCGCGCCTGGACAGCACGAGCTTCAACCCCGCCCTCGCGCTGCGCGCCGAGACGGCCGCGCGCGACCTCGTGCGCGCGATCGATGACTTGGACCGTGCGCACGCCGATCGCATCCGCCGCGCCGATGCGATCCGGGAGACCTTGCCGACCATCCTCAACGTCCAGCAGACGCTGGAGGGGGCCACACCGCGCGATGCCTGGGTCGATGCTGCAACCCGGCTGATGGACCAGCTGCTGTCGCTGACCACGGTCACCGAAAGTGCGGAGCTCGACCGTGCGGACCGCGCGCTGGCGGCCGAGGGCGCAGCGTTACAGGCGATCTATCAGCGCTTGGATGGCGCGCTTTTGGTGTCGCGCCGGGAGGTGCAGGGCGAGATCCTGGGCTTGGTCACCGGCGATCTGGCGATTGCGCGCCGGCCCGCCGCGGTGATGGCGAGTGTGGCGGCGGCCAGCACCGCGCAAGCCCGCTACGTCCAGCTGCGCCCGGCATTCGATGCGGCGGTTGACGCGATGATCGCAGCCCTCCAGGCGGATATCGCCGAACAGAGCGTGGAGCTCGAAGCCTTGGTTGACGCCCAGACCCGGGCGATCTGGATCGCGACCGGCTTGATCTTGCTCGGGGCATTGGCGGTGATGCTCTATGTCGACCGGGGCGTGGTGCGCCGGCTCTTGGGGCTGTCGGCCGCCATGGTCGCGCGCACGGAAGGCCAGCCGGTGCCGATCCCAACCAATGGGCGCGACGAGCTCGCCGCCATGGGCCAGGCGTTCCAGCACTTCGTCGATGTGGTCGCGACGCGCGAGCGCGAACTCGAAGGCGCGCGGGCGCAGGCTGACCAAGCGAACCAGGCGAAATCAAGCTTCCTTGCCGCCATGAGCCACGAAATCCGCACGCCGATGAATGGCGTGATGACCATGGCGGACCTGTTGATCGACACGCGCCTGACCGACGATCAGCGCCAGATGGCGCGGGTGATGCGCGACAGCGGCGCGCAGCTGCTCACCATCATCAACGACATCTTGGATCTCTCCAAGATCGAAGCCGGCAAGCTCGACATCGAGACGGTGCCGACCGATCTGCGCCAGCTGGTCGATGGCGTGCACCAGCTGCTGGCACCGAAAGCCTTGGAAAAGGGGATTGGCTGCACGGTCGAAATCGATACGGGCGTGCCGCCGATCATCGCGACCGACCCGACCCGGGTGCGTCAGATCCTGCTGAACCTGATCGGCAATGCGATCAAGTTTACGGCTGCGGGGCACGTCTCGCTCACCGTGGTGGAGCGGGCCGGCACCTGCCGGTTCGAAATCCGCGACACCGGCATCGGCCTCACCCCTGCGCAGCAGGCCAAACTGTTCCAACCCTTCGTGCAGGCGGATAGCTCCACCACCCGCACCTTTGGCGGCACAGGTCTTGGACTGTCGATCTGCCGGCGCCTGGCGGATCTGATGGGCGGGGCGATTGGCGTTGCGAGCGCGGCCGGCGCTGGATCGCTGTTCTGGGTCGAGCTGCCGGCACCCGCCTTGCAGAAAAGCGACCTCAGCCTGCACGACCAGACCCTGCTGAGCGGTGCTGGGACTGGTCGGCCGGACTGGCAGGCCCCGAGCCTCGAGGCAGCGGCTGCTGCGCGTGGCGTGCTGCTGATCGCGGAGGATAATCCAACCAACCGCATCGTCATCGGCCGCTTGCTGGTCAAGCTCGGCTTTGCGGCGGAATTCGCAGTCGA
>JAAFHH010000395.1 GCA_013297545.1 Alphaproteobacteria bacterium | reverse complement strand
AGTGCTGCCCCAAAAAATCCCGCCACAACCGCGCCAGCAGCGGCCAGGTGCTGGCATCGAGCTTCAAACGCGGGCTGCGAGCCACCTCAGGCGTCGCCCGGGGCGCGGGTGGTCAGCTGCAGCGCGTGCACCGGGCCCGCCATCTCGTCCGCCAGGATCTGGTAGACCAGCCGCTGCCGGTCGACGCGGCTGAGGCCGGTGAACTTGGCTGACACCAGGGTGACGTTGAAGTGCGTCTCCCCGCCCTCGCGCCAGCCCATATGGCCGTGGTGGCGGTGGCTGTCATCGATGATCTCGATGACGTCGGGGGTGAGGGCGGCGCTCAGTTTGGCGCGTAGGGTATCGGCAACCGTCATGGGCTGGACCATGGCCTTGGCGCTGCTCCCCATGCAAGCCCCGATGCCGAACCCGGGTGGACTTCGCGGTGTCGCTTTCCCATACTTCGCCCATGACCAGACCCAGTGCCCACCACGCTGACCAAATCCGCCCGGGCCAATCGGCCCGGCTGTGCGATGGGCAGGGCTGCTGTGATCTCGGCATGTTTCGCGCCCCAAAGGACCGCACCAACCTGACCGAATACTGGTGGTTCTGCCTCGCCCACGTGCGCGCCTACAATGCGAAGTGGGATTTCTACGCTGGCATGACGCCGGAGCAGATCGAAGTGGAACTCAGGCGCGACAGCACTTGGCAGCGCCCGACCTGGCGCCTCGGCCAAGCACCCGGCCGCGGGGGACAGCGCTTTCGTGATCCGTTCGGGTTCACCGACGGCGACAGCGGCCCCGAGCGGCCCCGCCGCCCAACCGCGCAGACACCGGAACAAGAAGCAGCCTTGGCGGTGTTCGATCTGGCCGAGCCCGTGCCGTTGGACGCGCTCAAGCGCCGCTACAAGGCGCTGGTGAAGCAGCACCACCCCGATGCCAATGGCGGCAGCAAAGATGCCGAGGAACGCCTGAAAGCGATCACGGCGGCCTACGCGACTTTGCGCGCACAGGCGACGGCCGCCCAGGCGCGGGCTGGTTAGCGGGCCCTCCCTGCCCAGTCTATCGCCCCTCCCCCCGCTTGCGGGGGGAGGGGCCTAGCGCAGAAATCTGGTTGCAGCCGCAGCCTGATCAGTGAGAAGCAACGACACCGCCGCGATTAGCTTGGGCGCTCGTTCCGCCGGCACGCCGGGCAGGCGGTTGAGGGCGTCGATCACTTGCGGGCCGTCGCCGGTGAGTGCTGCGAGGCCCGCGCGCAGGATCATGGGAGCTGCCGCAGCACCCGGCAGACCTGCGGCGATGAAGCGGCGCTCCGCCTCACCCAGCAAGCGGGCGGCGAGCGGCGGACGGTCTAGCCGCCACAAGGCCAGCGCCAAGGCGAGGTCGATCGCGCCGCGATCAGCGTCTTCGACAATCCCTTCGCGTTCTTGCACCAGCACCTCGGCCGAAAGGCTCGCGCGTGGTCCGGCGAGGCTGGTCCACCAGCCGCCGAGTTGACGGCGCAGCAGCTCGTGCAGGTCTTCGCCTTCGGGCAGGCCGCCGGCGTTGGCGGCGATCACGTCGGCCGGCATGCCGGTCGTGCGGCTGAGATCGACGCCCGCGAGCTTGGCGCCATCAAGGCTCGCACCCGTGAAGTCAGCACCGGCGACCGTGGCACCAATCAGGCTCGCATCGCGCAAGTCTGCGTCGCGCAGATCGGTGCGCGTGAGATCAGCCCCGCTGAGGTCGGCCGAGCGCAAGGTGGTGGCGCGCAACACCGCATCGGCCAGCAGCGATTCAACCAAGCTCGCCTCGGTCAAGTCGCTGTGGCTGAGGTCGACCGCGCGCAAGTCCGCATGCGACAAGGGTTCGCGCTGCAGCTTCAAGTGCGAGAGGTCATGGGCCGCCAGATCGCGCCGGGCATCGATGCCAACCTCGGCTGCGAGCCGCACGAAGGAAGCGACGGGCTGGCGGCGGTGGCTGTCGACCACGCCCGGCACGACGGCGCGTGCCACTTCGGCCCGGTCGATGCCAGCAGCGACGGCGGCTGCTTGCACCGCGTGCGGCGTCAAGCCTTCGAGTTCACTCAAATCCTCGTCGAGGAATTGCAGCAAGGCGGCGAATGCCGGGGACGGCTGGCCTGGCGTCATCGCACACCTTCTTTCAGGAAGCCCAACCGTCGCTGCAGCTTGCGCCTGAGCGTGTAGATTTCCTCCACCGGTTTGCCCAGCCGTTCGGCCAGCACGCGCGGCGGCGGCGGGGTGTGCGCCGCCATCACTGCGGCGGCGAACCGCTGCAAGTCTGGTTCGTCGGACAAGGTCTGCATCACTTTCATCACGAGCTTGCGCTGCCCATCAGAGGCTTCTGCCGAAATCATCGCCGCTTCGGCCGTCGGCGCATCATCGGGCAGGTCGATTGGCTCGGCTTCGCCGCTGTCGGACAGGCGCTCTGGCATCGCCCCGACCAGCCGGTTTTCCGCCCGATCCGCATCGTGGGAGATCAGGGAGGAGATCACGCCCGCCAAATGGTTGAACATCGGCACATCCGGATTGCGCTTGCGCTTGCCCGACAGGGTTTCAATCACCGCGCGCGCGACATAGTCCGACGGCTCTTCGAGCATGCGCCCACGCATGTGCTGCAAGCGGCGCTTGGCGTAGAGGGCGAGGCGTTCGAGCAACGCCGGATCAAACGCGGGATCGACGGTGGCCGGGTTGCTGAGCGCCACCGTCTGCCCCTCACGCGATCAAGTTGATCAGGCGCTTGGGCACCAGGATCACTTTGGTGATGGTCTTGCCGTCGAGTGCCCGGGCGACACCCGGATCAGCCTTGGCGGCGGCTTCGATGGTCGCCTGGTCGGCATCAGCCGCGACCGTGATCGTGCCGCGCATTTTTCCGCTAACCTGGACCGCGAGCGTCACGGTATCGCGCACCAGCAGGGCGGCTTCGGCCTTTGGCCAGGGTTGGTCACAGAGGAGACCCGTGCCGCCAATGCGTTCCCACAGTTCTTCCGCCAAGTGCGGCACCATCGGGCCGACCAGGCGGGCCAGCACGTCGAGCGCTTCGCGGCGCGCCCAGGCGGCTGCTGCACTGGTGTCGTTGAACGCCTCCACGCTGTTGACCAGCGTGCGCACCAAGGCCACTGCCTTGTTGAAGTGGAAGTTCTCGATCGCGTGGGTCACGCCATCGATGGTTTGGTGCACCGCGCGCCGGAACTCGATGGTGGCACCCGCGATCTCTGGCATTGCCGTGCCAATGTCTGCGTAGGGGCGCTCGCCCGGTTCATCGGCCAGGCGCCACAGCCGGTTCAAGAACCGCCACGCGCCTTCGATGCCGGCGTCCGACCAATCAAGGTCGCGTTCCGGCGGGCTGTCGGACAGCATGAAGAAGCGGGCCGCGTCCGCCCCATAGCTCGCGATGATTTCTTCCGGGTCGACGACGTTATGCTTCGACTTCGACATTTTCTCGGAACGGCCGACCGTGACCGGCGCCCCGGACCCGGTCTGTACCCAGGCACCACCCTGCTTTTCGACATCCTTCGGGTAGAGCCAGGCGCCGGCGGCGTCCTTGTAGGTCTCGTGGCAGACCATGCCTTGGGTGAACAGGCCGTCGAACGGCTCCTTCAAGTCCAAGTAGCCACAATCGCTTAAGGCCCGGGTGAAGAACCGGCTGTACAGCAGGTGCAGCACCGCGTGCTCGATGCCGCCGATGTACTGGTCGACCGGCAGCCAGCGCTTGGCGGCCACGGGGTCAAACGGCCGGTCATCGCGCGGCGAGATGTAGCGCAGGAAGTACCAGCTGCTTTCCATGAAGGTGTCGAGCGTGTCGGTTTCCCGGCGCGCGGGCTTGCCGCAGCTT
>JAAFHH010000394.1 GCA_013297545.1 Alphaproteobacteria bacterium | reverse complement strand
CTCGCCTCCTGGGGTCCCTTCTCCGCCTCGGGCACCTGGGCCTGGCGCTGGAAAGACCGGATCGACCGCGCCTTCGTCGCTACATAAACAGCCGCTCAGCCGACGGCATGTCCTGGTAGAGCCCGGCGACCCATTCGCCGTAGCCGTTGAACAGCCGGGTCGGCACGCGCTCGTCGTTGCCGAGCAGGCGTTCGGTCGCTTGGCTCCAGCGCGGGTGCGGCACTTGCGGGTTGACGTTGGCCCAGAACCCGTACTCGGTCGGGCCAGCGACTTCCCAGAACGTCTTCGGGCGTTGGTCGGTGAAGGTGAACTTCACGATCGATTTGATCGACTTGAAGCCATACTTCCACGGTGTCACCAGCCGCAGGGGGGCACCCATCTGGCGCGGGATCGGCTTGCCGTAGGCACCGGTCGCGATGAAGGTGAGTTCATTGGTCGCCTCGGCCATGGTCAAGCCCTCGACGTAGGGCCAGGGGTACCAGAACTGCCGGTGACCCGGCGCTTCACTTGGGCGCTGGAAGGTTTCCATGCGCACGTACTTCGCCCCACTGGTCGGCTTCGCGAGTGCCACCAAGGCCGCCAGCGGATAGCCGGAGAACGGCACGGTCATCGCCCACGCCTCGACACAGCGGAAGCGCAGCACCCGTTCTTCGCGCGGCAGACGGCGTTCCAGATCGGCCGCGTCGAGCTTCAAGGGCGCTTCGACCATGCCATCGATCACCACTTCCCAGGGCTGAATGGTCAAGCGCTGGGCCGCGCGGCTGATCTGCTTGTGCGAGCCGAATTCGTAGAAATTGTTGTAGGTCGTCGCGATGTCTTCGCCAGTCAGCGGCCGGCCGGGATCAACGAAGGCTTGGTTGAGCGGAAACGGGTGCGCCACCGTCGGGCCAGTCTGGGCCGGGCCAACCGGCGGCACCACGCGCTGGGCGAGCGCTGGGGTTGCAGCCAACAGGGCAGCACCACCGGCCATCACAGCGCGGCGGTTCCAGAACGCGGCTTCGGGTGTCGCCTCCCGCTCAGCGATTTCCCAGCCCCGACGACGATGCACAACCATGCCCGCTCTCCTTGATGTCTCAGCCCTAGTTCGCTGAGCATATGGGCGAGGTTATGGCACGATCCGCCCTAATCCACCAGGGAGGCACAGAACCGCTGGATGCGGGTGCAGGCCTCGCGCAGCTCCTCGGTTGAGAGCGCGTAGGAGATGCGCATGTGCGGGCTGAGGCCAAACGCCGCCCCCTGCACGGCCGCCACCCCTTCGGCTTCCAACAGTGCGGTGACAAAGTCCGTATCGGTTTCGATCACCTTGCCGGCGGGTGTGCGCTTGCCGATCGTGCCAGCGCAGGATGGGTAGACGTAGAACGCGCCATCCGGTGTCAGGCAGTGCAAGCCCTTGGCCTCGTTCAGCATCTTGACCGCGAGGTTGCGCCGCTCGCGGAAGATCTCATTGCGCTCGGCCAAGAAGCTCATGTCGCCCGTCAGCGCCGCGACGGCCGCCGCTTGGCTGATCGAGGTTGGGTTGGAGGTCGACTGCGACTGCAGCTTGGCGATCGCCTTGATCAAATGCACCGGGCCACCGGCATAGCCGATGCGCCAGCCGGTCATCGAATAGGCTTTGGACACGCCATTGCAGGTGAGCGTGCGGTCATAGAGCTTCGGCTCGACCTGGGCGATCGTCTTGAAGCGCCACTCGTCGTAGGCCAAGTGCTCGTACATGTCGTCGGTCATCACCCACACATGGGGGTGGCGCAGCAGCACCTCCGCCAGGCCGCGCAGCTCAGCCTCGGTGTAGCCCGCACCCGTTGGGTTCGACGGCGAATTCAAGATCAGCCACTTGGTCTTCGGCGTGATCGCCGCTTCCAGTGCCTCCGCCGTCAGCTTGAAGCCGGAATTTGCCCCACACGCCACTTTGACCGGTGTGCCTTCGGCAAGATCCACGATGTCCGGGTAGCTGACCCAATAGGGGGCCGGGATGATCACTTCGTCACCGGGATCAATCGTCGCCATCAGGGCGTTGAACAGCACCTGCTTGCCGCCGGTGCCGACCGTCACCTGCTCGCGCGTGTAGGTGAGATCGTTCTCGCGCTTGAACTTGGCGACGATCGCATCCTTCAGGGCCGGCGTGCCGTCGACATCGGTGTAGCGCGTGTCGCCCGCATCGATCGCGGCCTTGGCGGCTGCAGAGATGTGGCTCGGCGTGTCAAAGTCGGGCTCGCCAGCGGCGAGGCCGATGACATCGCGCCCCGCTGCTTTCAGCTGACGCGCTTTGGTCGAAATCGCGACCGTCGGCGACGGTTGGATACGGTCGAGACGGGCAGCGAGAAAAGCCATGGGAGGGGTGTTCCGGGAGCTGGGGCGAAGCGAGCAGCCACGCTACCGCCGGCCCCAGCCCGGAACAACCGTTTCAGCTATGCGGCGCGAGCAAAGGCCGCCTCGGCATCCAAGGTCATGGCGACGGCGTGGATGACCGCGGCGATGCGCACGGTGGTTTGCACCATTTCGCGCGTCGCCCCTTTCTTCAGCACCTCGTGTTCGTGAGATTCGAGGCACATCCCGCAGCCGACGATCGCGGCGACGGCAATCGACCAGAGTTCGAAGTCGAGCGGGTTCGCACCGTGGCTCGCCATGCCCTGCATGCGCAGGCGGGCTGGCATGGTCGCATAGTCCGGCACGGTCGGCTTCATCAGGTGGACGAAGCGGTAGTAGACCGTGTTCATCCCCATCAGCGCCGCTGCGGTGCGCACCGCTGTGCGCGTCGCGTCATCGATCGGGGCGGCCGTGCTGATCGCCTGGATCAGATCGGCGTTGCGCGCCGCAATCGCGGCGGCGAGGGCCGCCCCCCACGCTTGAGCCGGCGTGAGGCCAGGTGTCGCGATCACGGAGCCGAGGTTCAGCTTCAGATCGCGCGCCGCCTCAGGTAAGGCGGCTTTGATGTCATCGAGCGTCATGGCTTAAGCCGCCTGCAGGACAGCGTCGCCCTGCTTCCAGTTGCACGGGCAGAGCTCGTCGGTCTGCAGCGCGTCGAGCACGCGCAGCACTTCTTGCGGATTGCGGCCAACCGACAGGTCGTTGACCGAGGCGAAGCGGATGATGCCTTGCGGGTCGACGATGAAGGTCGCGCGGAGCGCAACGCCTTCGCGCTTGTCCAGAATGCCGAGTGCAGTCGACAGCTCACGCTTCACATCCGCCAGCCACGGGAAGGTGACGGCGTTCAAGTCCGCGTGGTGCTGGCGCCAGGCGGCATGGACGAAATCGCTGTCGGTCGAGGCACCAATCAGCTGGGCGTCCCGGTCGCGGAACTCGCCTTCGATCTGATGGAAGCCAACGATCTCGGTCGGGCAGACGAAGGTGAAGTCCTTCGGCCAAAAGAACACCACCAGCCACTTGCCGGCATAGCTGGCGTTGGTCACTGGCGTGAACGCGGTCGCCGGGTTGGCCGAGGTGACGGCGGTGAGATCGAACGCGGGGAAGGTATCGCCAACGGTCAACATGGGGTCATCTCCAGATGCGAGTTGGAACTACTCCAACTTCTGGCATTGAGAATGGGTCGCAAGTACGGTAACTTCAAGCCCGCGGCGGAAGTTTTTTTGAATCGATCTAAGTTTGGCGCAGGCCCAGCCCGACCACCATGTCGCCATAGCGCACGCTGTCGGCAGCGAGGTCGATGCGCATCAAGTCCTCGCCGATCAGGATCGGGCCGGTGTAGTCCTGGCGCACTTCGGCCAACAGCGCCGCGCGATCGAAGCGGGTTGGCACGAAGTGGTTGAGCACCAGGCAGCCGACCTTGGCGGCAGAGGCGATCTTGCCCACCTCGGCGCTGAGTGTGT
>JAAFHH010000393.1 GCA_013297545.1 Alphaproteobacteria bacterium | reverse complement strand
CGGACAAGTGCCGCGACAGCCAGCGCTTGGAGCTTTCGCGCTGGGTGTTCGAGGTCAGCTTGACCTTGTCGCGCCGGCGGCTGCCGACATCGCCCTTGGTGGTCATGACAACCGCCGCGGGGTCGGTGCGCCCATCAGGTGCAGCAGAATGCCTTCGCGCACGCCGCGGTCCGCAATGCGCACCTGGTCGACCGGCCAGGCGTGCAGAATGGCATCCAGAATAGCACAGCCCGCGACCACGAGATCGGCGCGCGCGCGGCCGATACACGGGTTCAGCTGGCGTTCCCCCGGGGTCATGGCGACGATGTCGGAGGAGATTTCGATCAAGCGCCCCCACTCCACCGCCAGCCCATCGACCTGGGTACGATCATACCGCTGCAAACCTAAGTGAATGCCCGCGAGCGTGGTGACCGTGCCGGAGGACCCGAGCATCTGACGATTGCCGGTCTCGCGAATGCCGTGGCGCTGGTCCCACACGCTGAGCTCGGTTGCGACGGCGTCGCGCATGGCGTGGTAGCCCGCAACCGTCACGGCCGCCGCGCCAAAACGATCGGCCAGTGCGACCACGCCGGCCGGGATCGAGAGGCACGCCCGCACCACCGGTGGTGCCCCCGCTGCTGCCGGCACATCGACCCACAAGATCTCGGTCGACCCGCCACCGATGTCGAACATCACCGCTGGCCGGCCCGGCTCCAACAAGGCGGCACAGCCGCCGAGCGCCAAGATCGCCTCTTCTTCCGGGGCGATCACTTCGATCGGCAAGCCGGTCTCGCGCCGCGCACGGGCGAGGAAGTGCCCGCCATTGCGCGCACGCCGGCAGGCTTCGGTCGCGACCACGCGCAGGCTGATCGGCCGGTGGAAGCGCACCTTGCCGGCACAGATCCGCAAAGCCGCAATCGCCCGGTCCATCGCCGCTGGGCAGAGTTCACCGGTCACCGCCACCCCTTCGCCCAGGCGCACGACGCGGCTGAATGCATCCAGCACGCTGAGGCCACGCTGCGCGCACGGGGTTGCGACCAACAGCCGGCAGTTGTTGGTGCCAAGATCAATCGCGGCGAACACGCCGCGGTCTGGCGGTGGGTGGAAGGCATCATGCATGTCGGGCTTGAGTCTAAGCCAATCCGCGCCCGAAACGCACCACTTCCCTCTTGACCGCCCCCGGCCCCGCTGGCACAAACCCGCAACGCCCCGGCCACCCGCGGCGCTGATCCTGTTGGGGGATCGTCTAATGGTAGGACAGCGGACTCTGACTCCGTCAATCTAGGTTCGAGTCCTAGTCCCCCAGCCACCCACCGTCCCATCGTCGTTTGGTCCGATTGCGCGCATCGCGATTCGGTGCCAGCCTCTCGGCAAAACCCGAGGGGAGGATCTCATGCGATCGTGTGCGTTGGCCTTAGCGGCCGTTGGCTTGATCAGCGCTGGCGCGATGGCACAAGAGGCGGCACCGACCGTCATCCCCTGTCCGAACGGGCCGCCCGCCGGGGCGCGGTGCCTGGCGGGGATTGATTCCGCCCAGTCGCCCTACTTGATCGTGATGCCAGTGACCTGGAGCGGCATCCTGGTTGTCCACGCCCATGGCGGGCCGGAGCTTGGGCCACCGACCATGCGCCGGGCGGAGCAGGATATTGAGCGCTGGTCGATCTTCGTCCGCGCGGGCCATGCCTACGCAGCCTCTGTGTTCCGCCAGGGCGGGGTCGCCGTGCGCGCGGCCGCCGAGGATACCGACCGGGTGCGGCGGATCTTCATCGAACACGTGGAAAGCCCGCGCCGGACCATCCTGCACGGCCAGTCCTGGGGCGCGAATGTCGCCGCCAAAGCAGCCGAGATGTTTGTCGAGCCAATCAATGGCCGGCGGCCGTGGGACGCGGTGATGCTGACCAGCGGCGTCGTCGCCGGTGGGCGCAAGAACTACGATTTCCGCCTGGATCTGCGGGTGATCTACCAGCACGTCTGTGCCAATCACCCGAAGGCGGACGAGCCGCAGTATCCGTTGTGGATGGGCCTGCCGCCGAATTCGGCGCTGACGCGCCCAGAGCTCGCGCGCCGGGTGGAAGAGTGTCTCGGCACCAACGCCAACCGTTCCGCCGAACAAGCTGCGCGCCTGAAGACCATCGCCGATGTGGTGAAGGTCGACCCCGGCTCGATCGGTGCGCACTTGAATTGGGCGACTTGGCACTTCCAAGACATCGTCCAGCGCCGCACTGGCGGCGGCAACCCGTTTACCAATGTCGGCGTGCGCTACACCGGAAGTGCGAACGACGACGCGCTGAACGCAGCTGTACCGCGCTATGCGATGGATCCGGCAGCATCGGCGCTGTTCGAAGCCGATGCTGGCCTGACCGGCAAAATCCCAGTGCCGGTGATCAGCCTGCACGCGATCAACGACCCGACTGTGTTTGTGGAGGCCCAATCCGCCTTCCGCGAGACCATGACGGCGGCCGGCAATGGCGAGCGGTTGGTGCAGCTGTTCGGCGACTTCGACACTCACAGCTACTTGTCCGATCCGGTCTATCCCACCCTGGTTGACGCGCTGATCGCTTGGGTCGACCGCGACCAGAAGCCAACTCCCGCCTCGCTCACGGCTCAGTGCACAGCGCTGGAAGCCCGGTTCCCAGAGCCCTGCAAGCTGCTGCCGGACTACACCCCGCGGCCGCTGTCAGCCCGGGTGGCGGCGCGCTAACGCCGATCCAAGATCGCCTTCAAGGCCTTCACCGCCCGGTGGGTCGCGACCTTAAGGGCGGGGATCGACAGGCCGGTGATCTTGGACGCCTCTTTCAGCGAGAGCTCGCCGAGCTTTAGGAGTTCAATCGCCTGGCGCTGACCGGGTGAGAGTTCGGCCAGTGCTTGGTGCAGCACTTGGGCTGCCTCCAGCTGCTCAATGCCGGAGGAGCCCATCGGATCGGCGATGTGGTCAGCCTCGGTCAGGTCAGCATAGCCGCCGCCGCGCCGGGCCTGCGCGCGAATCGCATCGATCGCGCGCCGGCGCAGGATCGAGACCAGCCAGGGCTGAAACGGCCGGGTCGCGTCGTAGCTGTCGCGCACCCGGTGCAGCGCGATCAAGGTTTCCTGCACGATGTCGTCGGCCATGTCGGTGCGTGCCGTCAGCTTGATCGCCGCTGCCCGCAAGAACGGCACCAGTTCGGTCAGCAGCCGGCGATAGGCGGCTTTGTCGCCAGCTTGCGCTGCGATCATCAGCTCGGTCCAGTCGGTGGCGAAGCGCGACATACGGGCGAAGTGTCACGATCTGAGCTGCGAATGCCAGTCATTGCCGCGATAACCCTGACGCACAGCGGGTTGCATGCGCGGCGCGATGGCATAGGCTTTGCCAAGAGGAACGCCATGGACCAAGACCTGCCGGCCCCCGGGCTCGCCGCACTCGAAGCGCGCGTGCGCCACGATCTCAGCATCATCGCCTATCCGGAGTTGGACTGGGTCGCCCCACGCCACGATGAGGCGGGCTGCCGCGTGCTCGACGTGCTGATCGTTGGCGGCGGCCAAGGCGGGCTTGCCACTGCATTCGGCCTGTTGCGCGAGCGGATCGCCAATATCCTGGTGGTTGACGCCAAAGACCCCGGGGCGGAAGGCCCCTGGCTCGACTACGCACGCATGCAAACCCTGCGGTCGTGGAAGAGCGTCAACGGCCCGGACCTCGACATCCCGTCTCTCGCGTTCCAGAGCTGGTACGAGGCGCAGCACGGGGTGGCCGGCTGGGCAGCGCTGGGCAAGATCAGCCGGCAGGATTGGGCGGCGTATTTGATCTGGTATCGCCGCGTTGCCGGTCTGCCGGTGGTCAACAGCACGCGCCTAACCGCGATCCGCCCCTGC
>JAAFHH010000392.1 GCA_013297545.1 Alphaproteobacteria bacterium | reverse complement strand
ACCGATCTTTTCGGCCGTGCCGGTCTTCCCACCGGTGACATAGCCTGGCACATCGGCGCGCTTGCCGGTGCCTTCGGTGACGACCAGGCGCATCAGACGGCGCATGTCAGTCGAGGTGCGCGGCTTCATGATCTGCTCGCCGGCCGGCACTTGATCGAAGTCGCGCTTCAGCAGGGTGGGGTTGCGCCAAATGCCGCCATTGACGACAGGTGCGACACCGGCTGCCAGCATCACCGGGCTGATCGAAATGCCATGGCCGAAGGCGATCGTCATGATGTTGATCGGCCGCCACTGCTTGGGGAACTGCGGGCGGGCGACTTCTGGTACTTCGATGGTCGACGCGCTGAGCAAGCGCAGGCGCTGCAGGAATTCGCGCTGGCCGGCCGCACCCACTTCGAGCGCCATGCGGGCCGAGCCGATGTTGGAGGAGTACTTGAAGATCTCCGGCGTCGACATCCAGCGGTTCTTCGCGTGGTCGTCGTTGATCTCGAACCGGCCGATGCGAATGGGGGCTGACGCGTCGTAGCCGCCGCTCATGGTGGTCACGCCCGTGTCTAAGCCCATGGCGGTGTTAAAGATTTTGAACGTTGACCCCATCTCGTAGATGCCTAACGTCGCGCGGTTAAAGCGCGCGTCATCGGGCGCGCGGCCGGGCTCGTTCGGGTCGAAATCGGGCAGTGACACGATGGCGAGGTACTCGCCGGTGCGGGCATCCATCACCACGCCGGCTGCACCAATCGCGCTGAAGCGGCTCATCGCTTCCATCAGTTCTTGGCGCAGCATGTGCTGCACGCGCAGATCAAGGCTGAGTTCGATCCGCTCCCCCGCGCGCAGCCGTTCGTCGAACTTGCGCTCGATGCCGCCAAGGCCGTGGTTGTCAACGTCGGAGAACCCCAGGATCTGGCTGACCACTGGCCCTTGCGGGTAGAGCCGGCGGGTTTCTTCTTGGAAGAACACGCCGGGCAGACCGAGCGAGTTCACCCGCTGTACCTGCTGGGGCGAGACGTTGCGTTTGACGTAGACGAAGGTGCGGTCCGAACTCAGCCGCTCGACCAGGGTGGCGAGCGGCACGTCCGGGAACACGGCGTGCAGGCGCTGGGCCGAGACCAGCGGGTCCAAGATCTTGCGCGGATCGGCGTGGATCGAAGTGGTCGGCAAGGTCGCTGCCAACAGCTGACCGTGGCGGTCGACGATTTCGCCGCGCTCCGGCGGGGCGGGCTTACGGGCGACCAGCTGGCGGGTCTCGACCCCACCGCCGAGGATCGAGACGTTGACCAGCTGGCCGGCAATCGCCGCAAACACCAGCGCGAACGATCCAGCGACCACCATCAGCCGCGTGCGGCCGACCTCGATCGGCTGGCGCTTCGGCCGGTCGCGCTTGAGGATGCGGGTGACCCAGCCGATCATCGCACCTGTCCTTGGGTGCGCACCAACGTCGGGGGGGACGATGGGGGCTGGGCCATCGGCACAGCGAACGGGTTCGGCGGCGTGGTCGGGGCGACCGGTGTGCGCGTAACCATAATCTGCGGCGGCGGCGGCAGGGACCGGCGCGGACCCGGCTGCAGCGCCTCACCCTTCATCGGCACGGTAGACAAGCCCGCGACCATCTGGCGGCCTTGCACGGGCTCAAGCTCCGGCAGCACGCGCTTGGCCAGGCGTTCCAGTTCGGCCGGCTGGTTCAAGAACGACCATTCGGCCTTCAAGATATCGATCGCATCCTGGTCCGCCTGGATCGTGCGGTTGATCGCCGACAGGCGCCGTTCCTGCTGCTGAGTCAGGTACTTCAGCTGATAGACGCCCCAGCCAGTGACACTGGCGAGCAGCAACCAGAGCAAGAACAGCCGCGGGCTCATGGTGCGCGCTCCAGCCGCTCGGCCACCCGCAGTTTGGCGGAGCGTGCGCGCGGATTGACGCTGAGTTCCGCTTGGCCGGCCGTGACCGGCTTGCGGGCAAGCGCCCGGAAACTCGCAGGACGGGTGCGGGCGACCGGCGGCAGGTGGCGCGAGCCGCTGGGGCCGGTGTCGGCCCGTTCGGTCAGGAAGGTTTTGACCCGGCGGTCTTCCAGCGAATGGAAGGAGACGACGGCGAGCCGCCCGCCGGGCTTCAAGATCTGCTCGGCAGCATCGAGCCCGCGGTCGAGTTCGCCCAGCTCATCATTGACCGCGATGCGCAGGGCCTGGAACGTCCGGGTTGCGGGATCAATGCCGTCGCTCGCCCGACCGATCGCGCGGCGCACAATATCGGCCAGCTGCAAGGTGGTGGTGATCGGCTGCACTGTGCGGGCCATGACGATGGCGCGCGCGATGCGGCGGCTCAACCGCTCTTCGCCGAACTGGTAGATCAGGTTGGCGAGGTCGCCTTCGTCGAGGGTTTCGACCAGATCGGCCGCCGTCGTCCCATGCTGTCCCATGCGCATGTCGAGCGGGCCGTCGTGGCGGAACGAAAATCCCCGCGAAGCTTCGTCCAGTTGTGGCGAGGACACGCCCAAATCAAGCGTGACCCCATCGACGGGCGGCAGCGCGAGGTCAGCGGCAATCGCCGCCATGGCGCCAAAGCAGCCCTCCACCAGGGTCAGGCGACCATCGACGGCTTCCGCCAAGGCGCGGCCGTGGGCGATCGCCGTGCCATCCCGGTCGATGCCAACCACCCGGCAGGGGGCAGCAGCGAGGATCGCAGTTGCATAGCCACCGCGGCCAAAGGTGCCGTCGACATAGAGGCCACCGGGCTGCGGGTTTAGGCCCGCCACCACTTCCGCGACCAGGACTGGCAGATGCGCGCTCATCGCCCACCATCCTGCGCACGGCTGGTGCGGGCCTGCACTTTGGCACGCTCACGCAACAGCTTGGCATCGGTCCACGCGTTCGCCACCGCTTTGGAACAGAGGTAGAACTTGCGCGCCTGGCCGATGAACACGGCTTCGTCCGCCAGATCATTCTGCTGGGCCAAGTCATCGGGCAGGGTGATGCGGCCTTCGCGATCGAGCTTCAGTTCGCGGGATTCGGCCAGGATCAGCTGTAGTTCATCGTAGCGATCACTGAACCGTTCGACGCTTTCAAACTCTTCCACCAATGCTTCCATCATCGGTGTCGGGCAGCATTCCAGCCCGTCGATCTCAGGTGCACGGTAGACCACAACAGTATCGGGGGAGCCGAGTTCGGCCAAGGTCGAGCGAAAGCTCGCGGGGACTGACACCCGCTGCTTGGCATCGATCCGGTTTGCCACCGTCCCGGAGAAAAACCGCGCCATCCGCTCCCCTGTCCCAGTGGCGTCGTCGTGGTCCCGTCATGGGTTCGACCGGTTCGCCATGGGATGAATTGGGATACCATGGGCAAATCTGGTGGTCAATGGGGCCACATGGATTCGGAATACGATTCAACAGGTTCTGACCCGGCATTCCCAATCAGCACGACCAACCACAGCAGAGCCCGCTCGGTGCTCTGCTGTGGTGGATCAGGTTTGTTCTTGCTGTGTTCTGAAAAGAGTGCCAGATGGTCTATAAGCCGGGTTCTGTCCTCGTCCGAAGACGATGGATGACCATTCCTCTGGGATGTCGGTTGCCCGACACCTCGCGCGACCAACCCGGGCAGCGGCGCGGACGCCCCGCGTGAACGATTGCTCGTTCGTGCCGCCCCTATTCGGTCTTGCTCCCGGTGGGGTTTACCGTGCCGGTTCCATTGCTGGTCCCGCGGTGCGCTCTTACCGCACCGTTTCACCCTGACCCCGCGTCCCGGCGAACCGGGCGGGCGGGGCGGTCTGTTCTCTGTGGCACTGTCCCTGGGGTCGCCCCCGCCGGGCGTTACCCGGCACCGTGCGTTCCGTGGAGCCCGGA
>JAAFHH010000391.1 GCA_013297545.1 Alphaproteobacteria bacterium | reverse complement strand
CCTCGACCACCAGGACCCCTGGCAGTTCCGCAACATCCGCGTGGTGTAAGGTTCAGCCGAGTTCTGCGGTTAAACTGGCCCACCGCCGTCCGGTCTCCCGTCCGCCTTCCAGATACTCTGGTGGGCAGACGGTGTAGGGCGGGCGCGGTGGGCCAGTGCGGACATGGCCGGAGCCTTCGAGCCGCGCGTGCGCGATCGGGATGTTGTATTCGACGAACACCTCAAGCTTGCCGCCCGGGAACATCGGTGCTTGCGCCCAAGCCATGCGCTCCGTGATGTGGCGCGCGCGCACCCAATCCTGCGCTTCGACGGCGCGGCGCAGCGCGATCAAGGGGGCGGGACCGTCAGCCGGATTGCCGCTCCAGCACGCCGGCACTTGGCCGGGGAAGCGTTCGGCGAGTGCTGCCCACTGGGTGTCGAGCGGTAGCACGCGCATGTTGGCACCAACCGCCACCAGATCATCGCCGAGTGTGGGCCCGCCAATGTGCTTAGTGCCGATCACCTCCGGGATTGCCGCCAGCACGCGGTAGGTCTCGGTCGGGATCTTGGCCTTAAAGGCGAACTGATTGTCGTAGACGATCAGCGGCACACCCGGCAGGGCAGCCGCGACATCCTGGTAGAACCGCAGGATCGCAGTTGGATCGAGCGACATCCACATCGGCCGGCCGAGGAACAAACCATCCGCCCCGGCATCGAGCACCCCGCGCGCCTGGGCGATGGTATCGCGGGTGTTCATGGTCGTCGCACCGGCAAACACCCGCGCCCGGCCCCGTGCCGCCTCCACCACCGCACCGGTAAACGCCCGGTGCTCGGCCTGGGAGAGCGTCGCCCCTTCGCCCAGGCTGCCGCAGGTCAGCAACAGCTCGATGCCACCACCGACCACGAACTCGGTCATCGCGGCGGTCGAGGCAAGGTCGACCGATTGGGTGCACGACCACTGATCGGCATCTGGCGTGGAGGGTGTCGGGATCATGCCGGCAATGCCGACGATGTCAGCGGGGGTGAGGCGTTGGGGCATCGGGGGTTCCGATCGATCGTGGCTAGACCAACTCGACGCGCAGGCGCCGTCCCACGGCGTCTGCTGCGCGCATAAGAGTGTTTAGCTGTACGCTGGTGTTGTTTGGATCCAGCAGCCGATCAAGTTGGGCGCGGCTGGTGCCAATCCGCCGCGCCATCTCGGACTTCGAGATAACTTGCTCGGTCATCTTCTGCTGCAACTGCCAGGCGATGAACTCTTTAGTTGCCTCTGAGACGACTTCTTCATAGATACCCTCCTCGCGAAGGAAGTCATCAAGAGAGCCGCCCGCATGTGGATTTTTCGACATCTTTAAGTCTCTTCTCTGCTAAATCAAGTTCATGTTTGGGTGTTTTCTGGGACTTCTTGTTAAAGGCGTTCAACATCCACAAACACCCATCGAGAGATGCGAACAGAATTCTTAGCTCTGTCTGTGCCAGCGTTATCCGAATCTCCCATATATCTCCGCGAAGGTGACGGCAAAGCGGCATGCCGCAGGGCCAAGCGAGTGCTAGGAGTCTTAACTTGCGGCCAGCCGTAATCCGATCTTGCTTATCGAGCTCCCTGAGGAACTCTTTGACTGGAACGCTCCCAGCGGTTGTCTGGTAAAACTCAGTAGGATATGCTTTAGTTTCCGATTCCATATTGGCCTCTCTTTGGATTGGTTGGGGCAATGAACCGACGACGGCAAAAAACAACATATCCAGGTGCCCGCCAAAATCTGGCGAGCCCTCGTTTGTATCGCGAGTGGCAATGGTTGGGTGGACCCTCGCGGAGCCACCAAAGCAAAAGCGCTTTGTATCAGCATGGCTAACGCCAGCTGCAGAGGTTGGGAGAAGGTGCCTTGTCGTGTCGAGATCATGACGCAACGTGTACCACGTGCGGTGCAGATCGTCAAGTCGAATTTGCTACTGGTGACTCCTACTTCAACGCATGCAGCACAGCCTCGGTCACCTTCTTCGCATCACCAAACAGCATCATGGTGTTGTCACGGAAGAAGAGTTCGTTCTCCACGCCCGCATACCCCGTCGCCATCGAGCGCTTGATGAACAGCACGGTTTTCGCGCGCTCGACATCCAAGATCGGCATGCCGTAGATCGCGGAGGTTGGATCGGTTTTGGCGGCCGGGTTGGTGACGTCGTTGGCGCCGATCACGAAGGCGACATCCGCGGTTGCGAACTCGCGGTTGATCTCCTCCAACTCCTGCACGTCGTCGTAGGGCACGTTGGCTTCGGCCAGTAGCACATTCATGTGGCCGGGCATGCGGCCTGCGACCGGGTGGATCGCGTAGCGCACGGTGACACCCTCCGCCTTCAGCACGTCCGCCATTTCTCTGAGCGCGTGCTGGGCTTGGGCGACCGCCATGCCGTAGCCCGGCACGATGATGACGGAGCGCGCGTTCTTCATGATGAACGCCGCATCGTCGGCCGAACCCGACTTGAACGGCCGGTCGCTCGCGGCCTTGGCCGCCCCGCCAGCGGCCGCATCGGTGCCAAAGCCGCCGAGGATGACGTTGAAGATCGACCGGTTCATCCCCTTGCACATGATGTAGCTGAGGATGGCACCCGACGAGCCAACCAGCGCGCCGGTCACGATCAGCAGATTGTTGCCGAGCGTGAAGCCGATGCCGGAGGCGGCCCAGCCGGAATAGGAATTCAGCATTGAGACCACGACCGGCATATCGGCACCGCCGATCGGCATGATCAACAGCACGCCGATCGCAAGGGCCAGCAGCAACAGCACGATGATCGCAAAGCTGCTCTCGTTGGCGCAGAACCACACCACCAGCACCAGCATGGCGATGCCGATGCCAAGGTTCAGCTTGTGCTGGCCAGCGAACTGCAGCGGCTTGCCGGACAGCGTGCCCTGCAGCTTGGCAAACGCGATCACCGATCCGGTGAAGGTGACGGCACCGATCGCAAGGCCGATCGCAAGCTCCACGCGGGAGAGCAGCTTAATGCCATTGGGCCCGAGGATCCCGAACGACTCCGGCGCACTCCAGGCGGCCAGTGCGACAAACACAGCCGCCAGACCAACCAGCGAGTGGAACGCCGCCACCAGCTGCGGCAGGGCGGTCATCTCGATCTTGTTGGCAGTGTAGCTGCCGATCGCACCGCCAATCAGAATGCCGAGTGCGACAATCCCGAAGGTGCCGAGCGACAGACCAAACAACGTCGGCAGGATGGCGAGTGCCATGCCGGCCATGCCAAAGAAATTGCCCTGTCGCGAGGTCTGCGGGCTCGACAAGCCCTTCAGCGACAAGATGAACAAGACCGATGCTGCGAGATACAGCAAGGAGGCGAGATTGGGGTTCATGGCCGGTCGCCTCCGCCTACTTGTTTTTCTTGAACATCGACAGCATGCGCTGGGTCACCAGGAAGCCGCCAAAGATGTTCACGGATGCCAGCACCACGGCGATAAAGCCGAAGATTTGCGCCGCCACCTCGCCACTGGTGCCGGCGGCGATCACGGCACCGACGATGATCACCGACGAGATCGCGTTGGTGACCGCCATCAACGGCGAATGCAGCGCCGGGGTGACTTTCCAGACCACGTAGTAGCCAACAAAGCAGGCGAGCACGAACACGGTGAGACCGAGCACGGACGGGTCGACCCCGGTTGCAGCCTGCTTGGCTACGACGTGGGTTGCTTGCTGGGCGAGCTCATCGGCCCGTTCGGCGAGGCCGCGCGCGTGTTCGGCAAGACCGCGGGCATTGGTGACCAGGCTTTCCGGGTTCATTGGGCGGCCTCCGAAGCGGCAGGGGCGAAGGCGGGGTGGACGATGGCGCCATCCCGGGTGAGCAGCGAGCCGGCGA
>JAAFHH010000397.1 GCA_013297545.1 Alphaproteobacteria bacterium | reverse complement strand
GTTTTTGTTTTTTTTTTGACGCCTTTTCCTTCGACTGCGCCACCAACTCCTCGTAGGAGGCGATGCGCGCCTTCGACTTCGATTGGCGGGCCTTTGGTGAGGCGCGCACCCATTCCAGTTCCTGGGCCAAGGTCTTCTGGCGGGCGTCTTCCGTGCGCTGTTCTTGCGACAGGCGCTTTTGCTTGTCTTCGAGCCAGCCTGAGTAATTGCCGTGGAACGGGTAGCCCTTGCCGCGATCCACTTCGAGGATCCATTCCGCCACCTCATCCAAGAAGTAGCGATCGTGGGTGACCGCGACGACCGTGCCGGCATAGTCCTTCAAGTGGCGCTGCAACCAGGCCACGGATTCGGCGTCCAAGTGGTTGGTCGGCTCGTCGAGCAGCAAGAGGTCGGGTTTCGACAGCAGCAGGCGGGCCAATGCGACGCGCCGACGCTCGCCCCCCGACAGGTTGGTCACGGCCGCATCGCCTGGCGGGCAGCGCAGCGCGTCCATGGCGATTTCGATCATCCGATCGAGGTTCCAGCCATCGACCGCGTCGATCTTTTCCTGCAGATCGGCCTGTTCGGCGATCAGGTCGTTCATCTCGTCGTCGGTCAGCTCTTCGGCGAAGCGGGCGGACACCGCATCGAAGCGATCGACCAGCGCCTTCATGTCGGCCAAGCCGTCCATGACGTTGCCGGCGACATCCTTGGTCGGATCAAGCTCCGGTTCCTGGGGCAGGTAGCCCACTTTGGCGCCCTCAGCCGCCCAGCATTCGCCGCCGAATTCGCGGTCGAGCCCGGCCATGATTTTCATCACCGTGGACTTACCCGCACCGTTCGGGCCGATCACACCGATTTTGGCACCCGGCAGGAAGGACAGCCAAATGTCCTCCAGCACTTTCTTGCCGCCGGGGAACACCTTGGACATGCCCTTCATAACGTAGACGTACTGATAGGCGGCCATGGGGTCTCCTCGGGCGGACCGGACTGGGGAAGGCGCGTCGTTCTAGCCCGCGGATGGCGAGCGCGCAACCTCACCAACAGTCCGGGGATCTGGACAAGTGGGCGGCTCCGGCGCAAAACTTGAAGCGCCACAGCGGATTGGCTGGGCGGTCGAGGGCAGGGCATGACCGGACAGAAGAAGGACTTGATCGAAGTGCTGAGCGTGCTGTTGCGCACGCCGCAGGGCCAAGCCTTGATCAAGGACCCCGCGCGCTTCGGTGCCATCCTGGCCGATCTGGGCGGCAGTTTACCGGTCGGCAGCGACCTGGTGACGATGGAACTGCGCCGGATGTCCGACCAGATCGAGGCACTGCGCACCCAGCTGCAAACCCCGCAGCCGCCGTCGCGCGACACCAGCTTCGAAGTGCTGCGGCGCGAATTGCAGGAAATGTCCGCCGTCATCATCCAGGCCAAGCGCGAAATCGCCGCCTTGAAGCCGGAAAACACCAGCAGCTCGAACCGCATCCTGTCGGCGACCGAAGAACTCGATGCGATCGTGACCGCGACCGAGCGGGCAACCACCGAAATCCTCACCAAAGCCGAACGCGTGGCGGAATTGGTGGACAACGGCCAGATCGAGAACCAGGAAGTCGCCGAAGAACTCTCCGGCCTCTCCATGGATATCCTGATGGCCTGTTCGTTTCAGGACATCACCGGCCAGCGTATCACCAAGGTGGTGAATGTGCTGCGCTACCTGGAAACCCGGATCAATTCGATGGTGCAGATCTGGGGCTTGGAAGAACTCTCTACCGTTGATGCGGCCGAAAGCCCCGAACTCGAAGACCAGCGTCCCGACGCCCACCTGTTGAACGGCCCGCAGCTTGAAAGCAAAGCTGCGAGCCAGGTCGACATCGACGCCCTGTTCCAGAACCTGCGCGGAGATGGCGCGCCGGCTTAAGCGTCGACCAGCCCGGTCGGCAGCCCATCGATGCTGACCCGGTTGTTCTCGCCCTGGAACTTAGCGACCCCCTCCGGCCCCTGCTTTTCGGCCCAGCGCGGCAGGATCTGGCGTTCTTCTTGGAAGGTCAGCACCGGCACGCCAAAGCCGCAGGAGGTTTGCACCAGGTCGATGCTGAGCTCAACGATCTGGCGCGCCCCGGTGATTTCTGTGCCGTCGAAGGCTTGGGCCAGCAGCGTTTGGTAGCGCTCGCTGTCGCGGCGGTGGCAGGTGCCGCGGCCGTAGAGGCGCAAGATCAAGGGCGTGCCCTCGAACGCGCAGGTCATCACGGTCAAGCGGCCATCGGCGGCCATGTGAGCCGCCGTCTCGGCACCACTGCCGGTGACATCCATCCAGCAGATCCGCAACGGGTCCAGCACGCGCAGGCAATCGAGGCCCTTGGGCGACAGGTTGATCCGGCTGTCGGCCGTGCCCGATGCGGTGAAAAACACCTTCTGGCGCAGCAGGAAGGCTTGGTGATCGTCGCTCAGTGCTGCGTGTTGCTTGGCCATCAGCGGGTTACCTGTTCGAGGAAGCGGATCAAGGCGGCGCGGTCATCGGGATCGCGCACGATTTGTTCGGGCATCTTGGTGCCGGGCGTGTAGAGCGTCGGCCCGATTTCAAACAATCGGCTGATCGTCTCGGCCGTCCACACGATGTCCATGCGCCTCAGCGCCTCAGAAAACGTGTAGCCCGGTGCCGTCGCGATGCGCCGGCCGAACACGCCGTGCAAGGTGGGACCCGCCCGGTTGCCGCCATCGGGGGTGAGCGTGTGGCAGGCGGCACAGGCGCGAAACACCTGCGCGCCGCGCGGATCAGCGCCCGCCACGGCTGTCTCCGCCACCGCCCGGGTGATCGTGCCAATGGCGCGGCCGGTCGCGACATCCCAGCGCCGCAGCAGCCGGTCGCCGCCACCGGTCAACAGCTGGCGGCCATCGGGCGTGAAGGCAAGTGACCAGACCGGCAAGCCCGGCCCGGTCAGTCGCGCGCGGGTCTGGCCGGAAGCGACATCGATGATCTGAACCGCCCCGCGCAAGCCCGCTGCCGCCGTGAGCGTGCCATCGGCACTGACCGCGAGGGCGACGATCGCCGTCGGCTGCGCCTCAATCGTGTGGCGCGGCGTGCCAGCGAGATCGAGGATCGCAACCTCGCCATCCGCCCCACCGATGACGATCGCGTCTGCTGTCGTTGCGACCTGGTTGACCGGCGCCGCCAAGCGTCGCACGACCGCCGTGCCGCCGGCGATCGGCCACAGGCGCAGGCTGCTGTCCGCGCCGCTGGTGATCAAGGTCATGCCATCGGCACTGAACGCGACGCCGGTGACCGGTCCCTGGTGGCCAGTGAATTCCTGGGGTGCGCCGCCGTTCAACGGGAACACCCGTGCCAGGCCATCCCACGACGCAACTGCAAGCCGTTGCTGCGCACGATCCAGCGCGATCGCGGCAATCGGCCCGAGGCCGCGGATCACGCGCTCCGGCTCCGGCAATCCAGCGCGCCAGAACGCGAGTTCCCCGTCGTCCCCGCCGGTGACAAACCGCCGATCCGGCAGCACCGCCACCGCGTTCACCGCCCCGGTGTGGTGGCGCAGCACGGTGAGTGCCGTGCCCTGGGCCAGACCCCAGACAATCGCCGAGGTATCAAAACTTCCCGACAGCGCGATCTCGCCATCAGGAGCCACAGCAAGCGCACGCACCGGCCCACCATGGCCGCGTAGATCCTGCGCAGCCGCTGTGGACACCAGCATCACCGCACCAACGACCGCAGCAAAGCGCCCCTCCCCCCGCAAGCGGGGGGAGGACGGGAGGGGGGGACCCGCTGCTGCGGCAACCCGCCGACCACCAAGCATCCGCAG
>JAAFHH010000390.1 GCA_013297545.1 Alphaproteobacteria bacterium | reverse complement strand
GTGGTGCCGGCCGGGACTTCTACTTCAGCGCCATCGATGGTCAACTTCGGCATCGCTTGGGCTTCCCTATTCGGCCGCGAGCGGCAACGGCGTGCTGCCAGACTTGTGGGCGGCGATCCGCCGTTCCAATTCCGGGCGGAAGTGACGGATCAGGCCCTGGATCGGCCACGCCGCCGCATCGCCGAGCGCGCAGATCGTATGCCCTTCGACCTGCCGGGTCACGTCTTCCAGCACGTCGATTTCCTCAACCTCCGCGCGGCCTTGGACCAGGCGTTCCATCACCCGCCACATCCAGCCAGTACCTTCACGGCACGGCGTGCACTGGCCACAGCTCTCATGCATGTAGAACTTGGATAGGCGCGCGATCGCTTTGACGATGTCGGTCGACTTGTCCATCACGATGATACCCGCCGTGCCGAGGCCGGAACGGACCGCGCGCAGACTGTCGAAATCCATCAAGATGGTGTCGCAGACATCCTTCGGCAGCACGGGTACCGAGGACCCGCCGGGGATGATCGCCAACAGATTGTCCCAGCCACCGCGCACCCCGCCGGCATGGGTTTCAATCAAGGTTTTCAACGGGATACCCATCTCTTCTTCAACGTTGCACGGGTTGTTTACGTGCCCAGAGATGCAGAAGATTTTGGTCCCGGTATTCTTGTCGCGACCAAGGCCAGCAAACCACCCGGCGCCACGGCGCAAGATGGTGGGTGCCACCGCGATTGTCTCAACATTGTTCACCGTCGTCGGGCAGCCGTAGAGGCCGGCCTGCGCCGGGAACGGCGGCTTCAAGCGCGGCTGGCCCTTACGGCCCTCCAGGCTTTCGATCAACGCCGTCTCTTCGCCGCAGATGTAGGCCCCTGCCCCTTTGTGCAGGTAGAGGTCAAAGTCCCAGCCGGAGCCGCAGGCGTTCTTGCCAATCAGACCGGCCGCGTAGGCCTGGTCGATCGCGCTCTGCAGGTTCGACGCCTCGTTGTAGTATTCGCCGCGGATGTAGATGTAGCAAGCCTTGGCGCCGATCGCGAACGAGGCGATCAAGCAGCCTTCGACCAGCTTGTGCGGGTCATGACGCATGATATCGCGGTCTTTGCAGGTGCCGGGCTCGCCCTCATCGGCGTTGACCACCAGATAGCACGGCCGGTCCGAGGTCTTCGGCATGAAGGACCACTTCATGCCGGTCGAGAACCCAGCCCCGCCGCGACCGCGCAGGCCCGAGGCCTTCATCTCATCAATGATCCATTCCCGGCCCTTGGCCAGAATCTCACCGGTGCCGGCCCAATCACCGCGCGCACGCGCCCCATCCAGCGCCCAATCATGGTAGCCGTAGAGGTTGGTGAAAATCCGGTCGCTGTCCTTCAGCATCAGTCCTGCCCCACTGTTTGCAACGTGGTGAGCCCTGGCAGCGGCTCGGATGTCTTGCGGCTGGTCTGCGGGCCGACCTTCGGCGTGCGCCCGGCTTTCAGGTCTTCCAGGATCGCGGCCATGCTCTCGGCCGTCAGGTCCTCGTAGTAGTCATCGCCGATCTGCACCATCGGCGCGTTGACGCAGGCGCCGAGGCACTCGACTTCGATCAGTGTGAACTGCTGGTCCGCCGTGGTCTCGCCAAGCCCGATACCGAGCGACTTCTTGCAGGCCGACACCACATCATCAGACCCCTGCAGCCAGCACGGCGTCGTCGTGCAGACCTGCACGAAGTGCCGGCCGACCGGCTTCAAGTTGAACATGGTGTAGAAAGAGGCGACCTCGTAGACGCGGATCGAAGCCATGTCCAAAGTCTGGCCGACGAAATCCATCGCCTCTTTCGAGAGCCAGCCGCCGTTCTGGCGCTGGGCCAGATCCAACAGCGGGATCACCGCACTCGCCTGACGACCGGCCGGGTACTTCGCAATGATGCGCTCGGCGAGCGCTTGGTTCTCGGCAGTGAAGCTGAACGGGCCGCTCATCGATCAATCTCCCCGAACACGATATCGAGCGAGCCGATGATCGCGACCGCGTCGGCCAGCATGTGGCCGCGGCTGATCACATCCATCGACGACAACGCCGCAAACCCCGGTGCGCGGATCTTGCAGCGGTAGGGTTTGTTGGTGCCATCAGCGATCAAGTAGACGCCGAACTCGCCCTTCGGCGCTTCCACCGCCGCGTAGGTCTCGCCCGGCGGCACGTGATAGCCCTCGGTGTAGAGCTTAAAGTGATGGATCAAGGCTTCCATCGACTGCTTCATCGCAGCGCGCGGCGGCGGGGCGACTTTGCGGTCTTTGGTCGCGACCGGACCATCGATTTTCCGAAGCTTCTCAAGCGCTTGGTCGATGATGCGCACGCTCTGGCGCATCTCTTCCATGCGCACGAGATAGCGATCATAGCAGTCGCCCGCCCGGCCGACCGGAATGTCGAAATCGCATTCGGCATAAGTGTCGTAGGGCTGCGCCTTGCGCAGATCCCAAGCGAGGCCGGAGCCGCGAATGCACGGGCCAGACCAGCCCCAGGCCTGCGCCAACTCCGCATCAACCACGCCGATATCGACCGTGCGCTGCTTGAAGATGCGATTTTCGGTCAACAGGCTTTCGAGGTCCGCGATCACCTTCGGGAAGCGCTTGTTCCAGATCTGGATGTCGTCCGCCAATCCGGCCGGCAGATCCTGGTGCACGCCACCCGGGCGGAAATAGGCCGCGTGCAGACGCGCACCGCAAACCCGCTCGTAGAACTCCATGATCGACTCGCGCTCTTCAAAGCCCCAGAGCAGCGGCGTGATCGCGCCGACGTCGAGCGCGAAGGTCGTGATGTTGAGGAGGTGGTTGGTGATCCGGCCAAGCTCAGCGTACAGCACCCGGATCCACTGACCGCGTTCCGGCACCGTAACGCCGAGCAGCTTCTCAACCGCGAGCGCGTAGGCGTGTTCCTGGTTCATCGGGGCGACGTAATCGAGCCGATCGAAGTACGGCACCGCCTGCAGGTAGGTCTTATACTCGATCAGCTTTTCAGTGCCGCGGTGCAGCAAGCCGATGTGCGGATCGGCGCGTTCCACCACTTCGCCGTCCATCTCCAGCACCAAGCGCAGCACGCCGTGCGCGGCCGGGTGCTGGGGCCCGAAGTTCATGGTGTAGGATTTGATTTCCGCTTCTGCCATGGAGGGGTCCTCAGTGCGCGCCAGCGGGGTTTTTCGGCATCCGCGGCGCCTTCTCGTCACCCGGCAGCCGCATCTGATCGGTCATGCCTTCCCACGGCGACAGGAAGTCGAAACTGCGGAAATCTTGGGTCAGCTTCACCGGCTCGTAGACCACGCGCTTTTGCTCGTCGTCGTAGCGCACTTCGACATACCCGGTGAGCGGGAAGTCTTTGCGCAGCGGGTGGCCTTCAAAGCCGTAGTCGGTCAACAGCCGGCGCAGATCGGGATGGCCGGCGAAGAACACACCGAACAAATCCCACGCCTCGCGCTCGAACCAATTGGCGCCGGCGTGCACGTCGGTGACCGACGGCACCGGGGTCGCCTCATCGGTTTCGATCTTGACCCGCACGCGCTGGTTCAAGGTCAAACTGAGCAAGTGGTAGACGACATCGAAGCGCTGCACGCGTTCCGGCCAATCCACGCCGCAGACATCCATCAACTGGGTGAAGCGGCAGCGCGCATCATCGTGCAGGAAGCGCAACACCGCGACGATCGCATCCCGCCGGGCATGCACCACCAACTCGCCGCCGGTGACGGCGATCCCGGTGATCGCTTGCGGCAGGCTCGCCTGGATATGCGCGCCCAGGGCCTCAAGAGCAGTCGGCTCAACCACGGCATCGGTCATCGCCAGTCCTCCCGCTCAGCGCGCGAACACGCTGGTGCGCTTGATCTTCTT
>JAAFHH010000039.1 GCA_013297545.1 Alphaproteobacteria bacterium | reverse complement strand
GGCACGCCGCTGGTCGCAGACTTGCTGGCGCGCGCCGGCTATCAGGTCTGGGTGCTGGATCCCTATGACGGCCGCGCCTCTGGCCCAAAGGAATTGAGCTACTTCCGCGCAAAGTATCCGCGGGTCCAGATCGTGCAGGGCCTCTTCCCAGAGGCGATCAGCGCTGATATGCCGAAGACATTCGACGCGATCTACTCGATCTCCGTGCTTGAGCATTTGCCAGCCGCAGCGATTGAGCCGGTATTCACCGCTATGGATCAGCATATCGCGCCCAACGGGGTATCCGTGCACGCGGTCGATCACGTCTACCTCGGCAACGGCGACGCGGATCACTTGGCGCGCCTGCAGCAGATGAGCTTGGCTCTCGGCCACCAGGGCGACGACCTCAGTACGCTGTTGGCGCGTGTTGACGACGATGTGGACGCCTACTTCCTATCGGCCGAATCGCACAATGGCTGGCGCGGTGACCTCAGCTACGATGAGTTCCCGATGCGGCGCTGCATCTCGGTCAATTTCTTCAAGCGCTACGGGGCCTGAGGCGATCCGGGATAGTCCCGGATCGCCGTGCGCCTTAGCTCGCCAAGCGTTCGCTCTGACCGCCGTGAATTTCGGTGATGATGTCGCGGATTGAATAGCGCAAGCTCCAGTCCGGGAAGTGGCTCTGGAATCGGCGGATATCACTGATCCACCACATGTGGTCGCCAACCCGGTTGGTTTCGTTATAGCTCCACTGCATTGGACGGCCAGTCAGATCTTCGCACATGGCGATTGCTTCGCGCATGGAACAGTTGGCATGCCGGCCGCCACCGATATTGTAAACCTCCGCAATCCGGGGAGCTTGGGCAAAGTGCCAGAACGCATTCACCAGATCTGAGGAGTGAATGTTGTCCCGCACTTGCTTGCCGTGGTAGCCAAACACTGTGTACGGCTTGCTGTTGATCGCGCACTGCACCAAATAGGCCAAGAAGCCATGCAGCTCGGTGCCTGAATGGCCAGATCCGGTCAAGCACCCACCCCGGAAACACGCGGTGCGCATGCCGAAGTAGCGGCCATATTCTTGCACCAACACATCCGCCGCCACTTTTGACGCCCCGAACAGGCTGTGCAATGTGTTGTCGATCGACATCGTCTCGTCGATGCCGTGCTCGGCAAAGGGATCGTTGCGCAGCTCCCAGCGCTCAGCCTCTTCGACCAGCGGCAGGCTGTTCGGCCGATCACCATAGACCTTGTTGGTGGAGGTGAAGATGAACACGGCTTCAGGCGCGTGGCGCCGCGTCATCTCCAACATGTTTAGCGTGCCATTGGCATTGACGGAAAAGTCTGTGAAGGGATCGCGTGCAGCCCAGTCATGCGATGGCTGAGCCGCAGTATGCAGCACCACTGTGATGTCTTTGCCATAGGTCGTGAACAGTGCTTCCACGGCCGCAGTGTCGCGAATATCAATGTCTTTGTGGGTGTAGTTTGGCACTTCCCGGACCAGCTTTGCTTTTGACCAGGCGGTCGAGGCATCCGCACCGAAAAAGACCTGCCGCATATCATTGTCGATGCCGACAACATCGAAGCCTTTGCTTGCGAAAAACCGGGACGCCTCACTGCCGATCAAGCCGGCCGAACCTGTGACGATACACACTGACATCTGCAAACCTCCAAACGCGGGCGCGACCCTATAGCACTCCTCCCCCCGGTTCAACAGCACCCCCAAGCAGAGCTGGTGCGCCTCATTTCGGGTGGCCGAGCGGGACCTGCTCCCGCTAGGCTTGGGCAATGTCGTTTGCTCCCCCGCGTCCGCCGATCCTCATCCTGATTGCGATTTCGGCCATTGGGCCGGCAGCGCTCAACATCTTCATCCCGTCGATGCCGGGGTTGGTCGCCGCGTTCAACACCGACTACGCGACGGTGCAGCTGACCTTGACGCTCTACCTGCTCGGTTTGGCAGTCGCCCAGCTGGTGTTCGGGCCGCTCGCCGATCGATATGGCCGCCGGCCGGTGTTGCTGTGGGGGCTTGGCCTCTATTGCCTTGGCAGTTTGCTGGCTGCACTCGCCCCCACCATCGAGGCGCTGATTGCGGCGCGCGTGCTGCAGGCGATTGGTGGCTGTGTTGGCCTGGTCGTCGCGCGAGCCGTCGTGCGCGATGTCTGGCCGCGCGATGAGGCCGCGAGTGTACTGGGGCTGGTGACCGCAGCGATGGCGATTGCACCGGCAATTTCCCCCGGCATCGGCGGCCTGCTCGATGGCACCTTCGGCTGGCGCGCGGGCTTTTATGTGTTGATCGCAGCCGGTGCCATCGTGTTCGTGGCATCGGCCCGCATGTTGCCGGAAACCGCGCCGAAGGGCTTGGCGGTGCCCGGCGTCGCGGGCTTGGCGCTGGCCTATGCCCGGGTGCTGAAAAGCCGGGCGTTTCTTGGCTACGCGCTCTGTTCCGGCTGCTGTGCCATGGCGTTTTTCGCCTTCCTGGCCGGTGCGCCCTACGTGGTGGTGGAGCACTTGGGCTATCCGCCGGTGGTCTATGGCGCGGCGTTTGCTGCGATCTCCGTCGGCTACATGATCGGCAACATGACGGCGAACCGACTGTCTGTGCGGATCGGCGCGCCGCGCATGGTCGCCTATGGTACGGTGTTTACGATGCTTGGCTGCACGATCGTATTCACGCTTGCCCTGGTTGGCGTTGAGGGGATGGCGGCGCTGTTTTTGCCGATGATGCTGGTCGCGATGGGCAACGGCATGCTGCAGCCGAATGCGATCGCGGCCGCGGTCAGTGGTGTGGATCCCTCGGCTGCTGGCACGGCATCGGGTGCCGCCGGCTGCCTGCAGATGCTGCTGGGCGGGCTTGCGGCCCAGCTGGTTGGCGTCCTCCACACCGGCGGTGGCGCCTTGCCGACCGGTATGGTGATGCTGGGCGGCGCGCTGGTCGGCACGGCGTGCTACTGGCTGGTCGCCAGACGGGCTTAATGCACCGAGTGGTGCTCGGCTTCCGGTTGCTCAAAGCGCTGCTGCAGGGGGCCGGCCTGATGAAACACTAGGCGCCAGGACCCGGCTTCCTTCTGGAACACGTTGGTGGCGATCAGCACGCCTTGCGGCAGGTGTTCTTCACACACCACCCAAGCCCGGTCGCCATCGAGCAGAATGCGCGGGTTGACGCAGCGGATGTCGGTACCGCCGCTCGCCAAGATCGCGCGCCAGCTGTCCAGCACCGCCGGCCGATCGAGCAGCGCGTCCCAGCCCGGATGGATGCACACCACGGGCAGGCGTTCGGCCCACATGCCGGCGATCGCCGCGAAGTCCCCGGCACGGAAGGCGACGTAGAGTGCCTCATTGGCGGTCGCGATATCAGCTGTCGTCATTGGCGGATCAACCACAGAGGAAGGGCGACCAGCGCCCACAACATCAAGATGACGGCGATCAACGCCGGCACCAAGAGCACGATGCCGAACAGCACTGCTGCAATGCCGCCGGCACACCAGCCAACGACATCCCACAACCCGGCCATCTCCGGGTCGCGCCACGCTTGGCGGCGCGCAGCAAGCATGGCGTACCAGCCAACCGCGATCAGCCCGAACATCACCACGGTGCCGATCACGCTGGCAAACGGCCCAATGCCGACCGTCAAGCCAAGGGCGGTCAGCAGGGCGCCGTACGCCAAAGTCACCGCCCAGCGCACTTCGATGCCGCGGCGGAACCACCAGGCAATCGGGCCAGGCAAATCCGGCGGCGGCGGGTCGCGCCAATCGGCATCGGTCATGTCAGAACTCGGCTCACCATCGTCGCGGCCGACCCTAGAGCATCACTGGCCCTGGTGGAATGTGCGAGATGCGAAAGGCTGGCCCGCTTGGCGAAGCTTTTGTGTCAGCCGCAACACACTGTTGCGCACCTAGTCCAAAAGAGATAGAGAGCCACGGTTGATCCCCGGGGGGCAGCATGGTGGGGCTAAAGAACGGCCGAACTGACAGCGGGTGCGCGGCGTGATCGCGGGCGTGGCCGCACGTCTGAAGCGCTGGTTCCCGGACCGCCAGATCATGGTCCGCGAGGGCGACCGTATCGCCGGCTTTCGGGTCTCGACCCGGGTGCAAGCCGGTGCGGCGGGTGTCGTGCTCGCGGGTGCGCTCTGGGCGCTGATCACGACAGCGCTGCTGTTCTGGCACGGCCAAGAACTCGAAATCGCCCGCGCTGACGTCGACGCCGGACGCTCAGCCTACCAAGATCTGGTTGACGAAGTGGCGGGCCAGCAGGCCCGGATGCAGGCGATCACCCGCGATCTCGAAGACTATCGCGGCATGCTGGTCACCGCGTTCGATGACAATCAACGCCTGCAGCATCAAGTCCGCAGCACGACCGAAACCTTGGAGATGACCGAGGTTGACCGCCACAGTGTGGCCGCGCGCGAGCAAGCGCTGCGCGACCAACTGGTCGCCGTCGAGCGCCGCTTGTTCAGCATGGCTGAACGCCAAGAAGCGGTGATCGCTGACCTTGGCCAAACCCGCTCCCGCTTGATCTCGGCCGAAACCGAACGCCAGCGCGCGGCGCAGGCCCGCCAGGCGCTGGAACGCCGGCAGATGCAGCTGGAAGCGGACCTCGCAACCGCGACCCAGCGCACCCGCGAGCTCGATCGCCAACTGGCCCAGACCACGGCCACCTTGGACGTGACGACCGCCGCCCGGCGCCAAGTGCAGGCCGAACGCGATCAAGCAACCGAACGCGCGGCTGAGGCCGCACGCCGGGCCGACGCCGCGGCTGCTGGCTATCAGCGTGATCTCACCCGCTTGGCCGACCAGCAGCGCGCCGAACTCGCCCGTCTGACCGAACAAGCCCGCGGTGCGATCCAGGATGTTGAGCGCATCGTCGGTGCGGCCGGGCTTGATCTCAATCGCCTGGCCCCGCAGCGCCCCGCAGCCCGACCGGGCCAAGCCCCCGCGCGCACCGGCGGCAGCGGCGGTCCGTTCGTGCCCTGGTCTGAACGGGCGGATACCGCCCAGGCACCGACCGCGGCGGCCGTGCAGTCCGACATTGAGCGCTTAGAGGTGCTGCGCCAACTGGTGGGCGCCCTGCCAATCGCCCAGCCGCTGACCCAGGCCTATTCCGTGCAATCGGGCTTTGGGTTTCGGCTCGACCCGTTCAACGGGCGCCCGGCGATGCACGAAGGCGTCGACCTCGGCGCGCCGCGCGGCGCGCCGGTGGTCGCAACCGCGGCGGGTACGGTCGTCGTCGCGGAATGGCGGGCGGACTATGGCCGGCTGGTCGAGATTGACCATGGCCACGGGTTCCGCACCCGCTACGCCCATCTCGACGCAATTTCCGTGCGCACTGGGGAGCGGGTCACCCCGCGCCAACCGGTCGGCACGCTTGGCAACACCGGGCGCAGCACTGGGCCGCACCTGCACTATGAGGTGCTGCACCACGGTCGCCACCTCAACCCCGCCACCTTTCTGAGGGTGATCGCCGATGTTTCGCAAAGCCGCCGCTAAAGCCCCGACCCCCGCCGCCAGCACCTCGATGGTGCCAGCCTCCGTGCGCGCGGCCTCCATGCCCTCGATCGTCGCGGCCGACATGACCGTGAAGGGCGATCTGCAATCGAACGGCGAAGTGCACATCGACGGCACGGTGCTCGGCGACATCGCCGTCCAAGTGCTGGTGATCGCCGAACAAGCAAGCGTGCGCGGCGAGGTGGTCGCCGATCAGGTGCGCGTGTGCGGCCAAGTCCACGGCATGATCCGCGCGCGCTCCGTCACCTTGACGTCCACCGCGCGGATGATTGGCGACGTGCACCACGAAGTGCTGGCGATCGAAGCCGGCGCCTACGTTGAAGGCCAGTACCGCCGGATCAGCGCCGATGCGAAGGCAGAGGTCGATACCAGCTACCCGGCGATGGCCGCGCAGTAGGTCGCGGGATCGACGTTCCCGCCGGACGCGATCACCGCGACGGTCCGGCCCGCACTCGGCACATGGCCGGACAGCACGGCGGCGAGGGCGGCTGCCCCACCGGGTTCGCACACCAGCTTCAGGTGGAAGAACGCATCACGCATCGCGGCCTTGGCTTCCTCGTCCGTCACCGCCGCCCCTTGCGCGTGGCGCGCGGTCAGGATCGGGAAGGTGATTTCACCCGGTGTCACGGCCATCAACGCGTCTTGGATCGAGCCCGTGAGTTCTGGGTTGCGCACCCGCACCCCCCCTTTGAGCGAGCGCGCCATATCGTCAAAGGCGGCGGGTTCTGCCGTCCACACCTCGCAGGCCGGAAACGCGTCGACCACCGCGGTCGCGACTCCGGCGGCCAGCCCACCGCCAGAACAACAGATCACCACGGCATCGAGCGTCAGCCCGCGGGCCTTCACCTCTTCTGCCAGTTCGAGGCCGGACGTACCCTGGCCCGCGATCACGCCGGCATCATCGTAGGGCCGCACCAAGGTCATGCCGCGCTCGGCCGAGATGCGCTGGCCAATCGCCTCGCGCGTCTGGGTCGGGTCTTTGGTCGCGCGGTCGTAGAGAATGACCTCAGCGCCATAGCTGCGGGTGTTGTTGATCTTCAGCGCCGGCGCGTCAGCCGGCATGATGATCACGGCCGGGACGCCGAAAATCTGCGCGGCTGCCGCCACCCCTTGGGCGTGGTTGCCGGAGGAGAACGCGACGACACCGCGCGCACGATCCTGCTCTGGGATCAAAGCCACGCGGTTGTAGGCACCGCGGAACTTGAACGAGCCGGAGCGCTGCAACGGCTCTGCCTTCACCAGCAAGCGGCCGCCGATGCGCTGGTCGAGCACGGGCGACGTGAGCACCGGCGTGCGCACCGCCACGGGTGCGAGGCGTGCTGCGGCGGCGCGGATATCGTCAAGCGTGGGCGCGACTGTCGGATCGAAGGGCATCGGCCGGTTCCTATCGAATGAGCGCCGCTGCACGGGCGATGATCGCATCGAACATCGCCTCAGTCAGGCGCCCGGTGTTGGTGTTGTAGCGCGAGCAGTGATAGCTGTTCAGCAGGGTTAAGCGGCCAACCGCATGCTCGGCCCCATGCCGAAATGGCAGGGCGGACTGGCGCAACCCAAGTGCTACCAGCACCGCCTTGTGCGAAACCAGCCCGAGCGACAGCACCAGGGTGAGGTGCTGCATCGCCTGAATCTCTTGGGTGAGAAACGGCAGGCAGGCCTTGATCTCGGTGGTCTCTGGCTTGTTTTCCGGCGGCACACAGCGCACCGCATTGGTGATCCGGACATCGTGCAGCGCCAAGCCGTCAGCAGCGTGCTCGGCATAGGTGCCACTCGCCAGACCATGGCGCTGCAAGGCGGCGTAGAGCGTGTCGCCGGCATAGTCGCCGGTAAACGGCCGGCCGGTCGCGTTGGCACCGCGCAAGCCGGGTGCCAAGCCCACGATCAACAGGCGCGCATCCAGGCCACCGAACGGTGGCACCGGAGCATTCCACCACCCCGCTTCCCGCCCGCGCCACGTCTGGCGGAAGGCCACCAGACGGGGGCAGAGCGGACAGTCTCGGGTGGGTGGCGAAAAACTCACCGCTCCTCGTCAGCGCCAGGAACGGCACCCGCGCGTGGCTCGGCAAAGCGGTTCTGCCAGCGCGGGTCTTCCATGCGCTGCGCCATGCGCGCTTCGCGTTCCTGCGGGTTGCGCGAGATGTGCGGCATGAGGTCAGCGAGGTCGACGAAGATATCGGCCTGGCGGCGCAGTTCGTCGGCAATCAGCGGCGGTTGCAGACGGATCGTTGAGACGACAGAGACGCGCCGGCCGCGCTTCTGCACCGCTTCCACCAGGCGGCGAAAATCGCCATCGCCGGAGAACAACACGATGTGATCGAGGTGCATCGCCATGTCCATCATGTCGACCGCGATCTCGATGTCCATGTTGCCTTTGACCTTCCGCCGGCCGAAGGAATCGGTGTATTCCTTCATCGGCTTGGTCACCATGGTGAAGCCGTTGTAGTCCAGCCAATCAACCAATGGACGGATCGGTGAATAGTCCTGGTCGTCCATTAGGGCGGTGTAGTAGTAGGCCCGCACCAGCTGGGCCTTTTCTGAAAACAACCGCAGCAGCCGCTTGTAGTCGATGTCGAAGCCCAGCGCCTTGGCGCAGTTGTACAGGTTTGGGCCGTCGACAAACAAACCCACTCGTTCGGATTGATAGAACAGCATGACTATGGATCTCCATATTGCCCGAGCCGCCGCGCACCCCGCGGCGTCGATTGATGGTAAGGAGCTTGGCCGAGTGACGCAAGACGCACCCATCATCATCGGCCTCGGCGCCAACCTGCCAAGCCGATTTGGCCCGCCAGAGGCGACCTTGACCGCGGCCTTAGCGGCGGTCGAGCTCAAAGGTTTGCGCGTTGTGCGCCAATCTCGCTTTTGGCGCACTGCACCGGTGCCGGTGTCCGACCAGCCGTGGTTCGTGAATGCCGTAGCGGTGATCGAAACCGCGCTTGCGCCCGCCGAAGTGCTGGCGCGCCTGCACGCCATCGAACGAGAATTCGGCCGCGTGCGGGGTGCGCTCAATGAGGCCCGCCTGCTCGACCTTGACCTCATCGCGTATGGCCGGATGGTGGAGACCGGTGACCTCACCCTGCCCCACCCCCGCCTCACGTCGCGCGCCTTCGTGCTGCTGCCGCTGGCCGAGGTGGCACCGAATTGGGTGCACCCGGTGACGGGGGCGCGGCTTAGCGACCTTGTCGCCGCGCTGCCCGCGGATCAGGCGGCGGTGCCATCTGCCCTATGAGAACAGCGATGCCGGCCGACGCACCAAGCGTATGTTTGCCAAGCACCGTTTGAATGCTGCCGCTTTCTCCGCGCCGCGCGCGTACTCGTAAGACTGAGAGTGCACATTCGGAACACTGACGCGCACGCTGCTGGCGCCAGCCCAGGCTTCAATCAGATCTTCCTCCGCCACGCTGTTAAGAGGCGTGGCAATACCCACGCCCGATGCTTGGCCCTCGCGGCGAACGCTGCCCTCGAACGATCGCCCGTTCGAAAACACAATGCGCACCGGCGATCCTGCCTGAGCCGGCTGCCACTCCGGTCCGAACGCAGAAAATGACATGTTACCGTTGCGCTGGATGGTAAGCGACACGCTCACGTTCGCACGAACCTGCATTGCCATCGAGCAGGCACCAGCATCTCCTGCCGTAATGCCCGTGACGCTGGAGGCATCGGCTGCAAAGCTGCGGCTGCGCTCTGACTTGTAGTCTGTAAAATCGAACGCAGGCCGCGGCGTTGCTCCGGCAATAGGGAAGCTACCAGGGTTGGTTGCACACAGCCGCATCGCGTCGAGGGCGGCTTGGATGTCCGTCAAATCAATGTCGAGCGCCTTGAAGCGCCCGATGGTCACGCGCGCGGATGTGCTCAGTGCGAGCTCCTTCACCACTAAGTCAACTCCACCGGTGCCAAACCCAAGCAGCGCTTCGCTCGGCGAGTTGCCAGCAGTCGTGACGGCGTTGCCGGTGATGCTTGAGCCGTTGGAGAACTCAACGCGGACAGCCTCGGTTTGGTTGGCGCGCATCAACAGCATTGGACTGCGGAACAGAAACCCGCCGGCACCTTCTTCCAGGCGCACCAGAGTTATGCTCTCGCGTGGCTGGAACGACCGTGTGACAGAGCAACTGCGTTGGTTTCGGCGCACCTGCCAGCCATCGCGCTCCCAAATTGTCTGCACCTGCGCCTGTCCGGCTGGTGGTGCCGCCGCCGGCCGAGGCGCAGGTGGAGGTACTCCCGCGCTCGAGCTTGGGTTCAGTGTTGTTTGGCATGCGCCGGCCGCCAGCAGCACCAAGCCGAGTACAGCAAGTCGAGATCCCCGACCAAGCCGATTTACAACATCAACCACGTTGTCGCCCTTCTCTACGGAGAACTGACGAAGCAATTCGACCCGTGACTTAGATCGTTGGGACTGGGTGCACCGCACGGATGTTTACCAGACAGCGCTTGAGCGCAGCCGAGTTTTCTCGCGCCATTGGCAACTCAAAAGTCTGTGCTGGTGCATTTCCAACTATCACCCGGACCGAGGTCGACGCAGCCCAGCCATCAATGATGTCATCTTCACGGCTCGGATCGATCCCGAGGAAAATGCCCGACGCTTGCGATCTCTCCGGCGGACGGTTGGCAATCTCAAACCCGCGATTGTCTGAGAATTGGATTCGAACCCGTTGGGCGCTGGGTGCCGGACGCCATTGCGCGGCATCAGCGCTTACATCGATCTGCCCGCCGCGCTGGATGATCACCGTGAAATGAGTGCCTTGGTTCGGCGCCACCACCAGAGTGCACAAAGAAAACTGCGGCCCGATGAACGACTGCACGTAGGCCGTATCCGACCCAAACACCCTCTGACGCGACGTTGGGGAGTTGGCGTTGTCACGCGCGGGCTGCGGAGCGGCACCCGCTTGCGGAAATGACTGCGGCTGCGTCATACACAGGCGCAGCGCGTCAATGGCTGGAGCGATGCTCGCAAGGTCGATTTCAAGCGTTTTGAACCGCCCAACGGTCGCCCGCATCGAGCTAGACCCGGACAGCTGTCGCAGGAGTGGTTCAGCGCCACCCTGCCCCAGACCAATCAATGCTTCGCCGTCGCGCGGCGCGCTGAGGGCCGCGATCGGCCCGTCGAGCCCCCCACCATTGGAGAACTCTATCCGAGCGTTCTCCCTTTGATTGGCGCGGATCTGCAACATCGGGCTGCGTAACAACATCGCGCTTGAACCATCGGCCTGCAGCAGGAGTGTCATCGACTCGCGCGGCTGCTCTGCGCGTACGACTGCACAACTGTCGGAATTCCGCCGAACCAGCCAGCCATCTCGCTGCCAGATCGAGACCATCGGACCGCCTGGCGGTGACGCGGCCGCACCTGAACGCTGTGGCTGCGTTCCAGTGGTCTGACAGGCACCAAGCATCAACGCGCCAACCACCACCAGGAACGGCACGGCGCGACTGCACCCATGCGCAGCTGACTTGAGCATCAAGATGTCCTTCAAAAGCAACGGTTGCCCGACGAACGGATACCACCACACATCGTGTCCCTGCAATCGAAAGACGGCCAAGCGGTGCGACGCCAACGCACGGCCGCGATTGATGAGCGCCACCGCGATCTGATCGAGCACTGGCCGGCCATCCTGGACTGATTGCCGCTGCCGCTTGCTCCCAGCGCGCCGGCCCTATATTCTGTCTGGCCAGCCTCTGCGGCTTCCCTCCCCGTTCGGCCGACATCCAAGGTGACTTCATGGCGCGCGTAACTGTTGAAGATTGTGTTCTGCGGGTTCCCAACCGCTTCGAACTGGTGCTGTTCGCAGCCCAGCGTGCGCGCGACATTGCGGCCGGCTCGCCCTTGTCGATTGATCGCGACAACGACAAGAACCCGGTCGTGGCTTTGCGCGAAATCGCCGATGCCACGGTCTCGATCGACTATCTGAACAATGCCCTGGTCAAGGGCCTGCAGAAAATCGGCGAAGCCGATGAGCCTGAGGACGAAATCACCGAAGTGTTTGCGGCCGAGCAAGAACTCGCCCGCGACCATCTCGTCGCCGAGATGGAAGACCTCGCGGACGATGACAGCGACGAGGATGATGGCGAGGAGGAACCCTCCGATGCCGACCTGGCGATGGTCGAAGACGAGTAGTCAGCGACCCGCTGGCGCGAGGCCCGCCCCATGATCCGCCAATACGAGCTGGTCGAACGGGTGCGGGCCTACGATGCGGATGCCGATGAAGATTTGCTGAACCGCGCCTATGTGTTCGCCATGAAGGCGCATGGGTCGCAAAAGCGCGCGTCGGGCGACCCGTATTTCTCCCACCCGATTGAAGTCGCCGGCATTCTGACCGGCTTTAAGCTCGATGTGGGCACGATCGCGACCGCGCTCTTGCACGACGTGATTGAGGACACCGACACCACGCTGGACCAGATCGACCGGTTGTTCGGCAAGGACATCGCGCGCCTGGTCGATGGTGTCACCAAGCTCACCCGCATCGAGCTGCAGTCGGACCAGACCAAGCACGCGGAGAATTTCCGCAAGCTGGTGCTGGCGATGTCGGACGACATCCGCGTGCTGTTGGTCAAGTTGGCCGACCGGCTGCACAACATGCGCACGATCCACTTCATCGCGACACCGGCCAAGCGCGAGCGCATCGCGCGTGAAACGATGGAGATCTACGCGCCCCTGGCCGAGCGCATCGGCATGCACGAGGTCAAGGACGAGCTGGAGGATCTGGCGTTCGCGCAGCTGCACGGGGATGCGCGGGATTCGATCCTGCAGCGCCTCGCGTTCCTCTCCAGCCAGGGCGAGAACCTGGTGCCGAAGGTTCTGCGGGCACTGGAGACTCTGCTGGCCGAACAGGGTGTCCCGGCCGAACTCGCGGGCCGGCAAAAGTCGCCCTATTCGATCTGGCGCAAGATGCGCCAAAAGAACATCGGCTTTGAGCAATTGTCCGACATCATGGCGTTTCGCGTCCAGGTGACCTCGGTGGAGGATTGCTATCGCGCACTCGGCGTTATCCACAGCGCCTACCCCGTGGTGCCCGGCCGGTTCAAAGACTACATCTCGACGCCGAAGCCGAACGGCTATCGCTCGCTGCACACCGGCGTGATCGGTCCGCTGAAACAACGCATCGAAATGCAGATCCGCACGGCGGAAATGGACGAGGTCGCCGAACTCGGTGTGGCGGCGCACTGGAGCTACAAGCAAGGCGGGCCGACCCGCGATGGCCGCCAATACCGCTGGCTGCGCGAGCTTTTGGACCTCTTGGAACACGCCGCCAGCCCTGACGAATTCCTGGAACACACCAAGCTGCAGATGTTCCAGGATCAGGTGTTCTGCTTCACACCGAAGGGCGATGTCATCGCCCTGCCCAAAGGGGCGACCCCGATCGATTTCGCCTACGCCGTCCATTCCGAAATCGGCGA
>JAAFHH010000389.1 GCA_013297545.1 Alphaproteobacteria bacterium | reverse complement strand
AGGTGCGCGGCATTCCGGGCCAGATCCCCTCTGCCCTCTCGCCCCCACCCGGGTGCCGCTTCCACCCGCGCTGCCACTTTGCGGACCAGCGCTGCCGGGTTGAGGCACCAGCTTTGCGCCCGCTCGGCTCCGCGCGGGTTGCTTGTCACCACGCGGAGCTGGTCGTATGACCGCGCTGGTGACGGTCCAGGGCCTTGCCAAGCGCTATCCGCTGGCATCTGGCCGCGTGGTGGCTGCGGTCGATGGGATCGACTTTTCGATCGCGCCTGGTGAGGCGCTTGGCCTGGTCGGTGAAAGCGGCTGCGGCAAGTCGACCGTGGCGCGCTTGGTGCTGCGCCTGATCGAGGCATCCGCCGGCCAAGTCCAGTTCGATGGCCAGGATATCGCAGATCTCAGCACCCGACAGCTGCGGGACCTGCGTCGGCAGATGCAGATCGTGTTCCAGAACCCGCACGCCGCCCTCAACCCGCGGCGCACAGTCCACGCCTCGATCGCAGAACCGCTGGTCGTGCAAGGCGGCTGGGCACAGGCGGCAGTCACGGCGCGGGTGGAGCACCTGATGGCCCAAGTCGGCTTGCCCGAGGGCTTTCAGTGGCGGTTTCCGCACGAACTCTCCGGCGGACAAAAGCAGCGGGTGTGCATCGCGCGCGCTCTGGCACTCGAGCCGCGGTTTTTGGTGCTGGATGAGCCGACGTCCGCGCTCGACGTCTCGGTGCAAGCGCAGATCCTGGAAATGCTGGCTGAACTGCGCCAGCGCTTGGGGCTCAGCTACTTGTTCATCTCCCACAACCTTGCCGTGGTGCGCGCGGTGTGTGAGCGGGTGGCGGTGATGTACCTCGGCCGGATTGTCGAGGAAGGTCCGGTCGACGTGGTGTTCGCCAACCCGCGCCATCCCTACACCCGTGCCTTGCTCGCAGCGGTCTTGCCGCCGCGCGCGGCCGGCATGCCGACACCCGCGGTTGCCGGCGACATTGCTGATGCGAGCCGCCTGCCGACAGGATGCCGGTTCGCACCGCGCTGTCCGTTGGTTCGCCCGTCGTGCCAAGAGCACGATCCGGTATTGGCGGACGTCACACCTGTCCACCGCGTCGCCTGTCCGGTGGTGACCGAGCCAAACGCGAGAAGCCGCTGATTTCTTTCGAAATCATCGGTTTGTTGGTATGGATGCGGGGACAGGATTTGAACCTGTGACCTTCAGGTTATGAGTTTGACTGCGCCTGTTGGCTGGAGATTGTTGGCGTTAGACTGAGTTCGAGAAACGTTGGTTTCTAGCCGTTTTTGGGGATTGCACCGCTGCCGATGATTGCTGCTCTCCGTCTGAGATGGTATGAACGCGCTTACCCAATGCTTACCGGAGGCACACGATGACAAAACTGACCAAGGCGATGATCGACAGCGCAGAACCGCCTTCCGGCGAGCTGTTCCTCTGGGATGGTGCGTTGCCGGGCTTCGGCGTGCGCGCCAAGGCGAGCGGCGTGAAGTCGTTCATTCTCCAGTACCGAAATCGCCACGGTCGCAGCCGCAGGGTCACTCTTGGCCGCTATGGCACACTCACACTCGACGAGGCTCGCCGCCTAGCGAAACAGGAACTCTCGGCCGTAAGCCAAGGGCGCGATCCTCGCCAACAGCGCGACGATGATCGTGCGGCCATCTCGATTGCCGATCTCGCCGAACGGTACATGACCGACCACTGCACTGGCAGGTGCAAACCATCCACCTTGCTTGCCCATCGTTGGCTGATCGATCGGTTCATCGGCCCCAGGATTGGCTCGCTCTCGATCCATGAACTCCGCCAAGCCGACGTCGATAGCCTACATCAATCCCTACGCGACACGCCTTACAACGCGAACCGGGTGCTCGGCTTGCTGCGGGCGATGTACGGGCGTGCGCGTGTGTGGGGGATCGTGGAGCAAACTGTCGACCCTACCTTGGGCGTCCGTCCATACCGTGAACGCAAACGTCAGCGATTCCTGTCACCGGAGGAGCTGCAGCGGCTAGCGCGAGCTCTGGACGACTGTGAAGAAGAACACGTCATCACACCTTTCGTAGCCGCCGCATTCCGCATACTGGTGCTGACCGGCGCACGCTCGACAGAAATCCGAACACTGCAGTGGGATCAGATCGACTGGGGACATCGACTGCTGATTCTGAACGAACACAAGGCCGACGCGGCTGGCGCCAAGGCGATTCCGCTGAATTCTTTGGCACTCGAGATCCTCGAGCGCATCCCGCGACTAGCAGAAAATCCCTATGTGTTCGCCGGATTGATTGACCGACGGCCGATCGCCGACATGCAGAAATCTTGGCAGCGAGTTCGTGCCCGCGCCCGTCTTCCCGATCTGCGTATTCACGATTTGCGGCACTCTTTTGCCAGCTTCGGCCTGCGTGCGGGGGCTTCTTTGCCGATTGTTGGAGGGCTGCTCGGGCATAGGTCCGTGGCTGCCACGGCAACCTACGCGCATCTAGCTGCGGATCCTCTGCATGCTGCCTCAGAGGCGATTGGCCAGCTGATCGGCCCAGCACTCACGTTTCGGGCCGGGGGTAAGCAAGGGTAAGCCACAGCCAACAACAACGAGCAGTTCCCCGCAACGCACAAAGCACTTGATACACTGGAGCGATCCATCATGCTCAGCTAACATCGGTTGGCGGATAGGTTGAGCCGCGAACTTCCGTCAAACTCAGAGCCACGAAATCAAATCACACTGACAAGGAGAAGATTCTCATGGTTGAGCGATTGAACAATCTGATAGATTTATTGACTTTGATTCTCCTCGGACTCCTCATAATATTGGTCACTGCTTATTTTTGGTTCTTGCAATTTGTCAAAAACCTGAGTATCCAGCATGGTCTGAATAACTCAGAGCGCTTCCGTGGTCCGAACCTTAGCTTTATGTTTATAGATAGAGAGGCACGGAAAATTTTCTTTTATTTTATCAACCAAAAAGTGCTTATACAGTACTCCGATATCAGTTTTTGGCAGATCGATAACATGAAAACATCCCAAAGCCTAAATGATAGTACGCCGTTGACATTGGAGATACTTCCATCGGGGGCATCCACTCAGCCAATTCATTTCGTACTCTCTGGTCACGAAGCTAAGGCTCGAGTCGCGCAACTCTTCGAGTGAATGCGCCAGCTTCAAGAGGAAGTGGAGAGGGTTGACGAGAGGGCCGAAAGCATTGAAAGCAAAACTATTTTTGTTTAAGATTGAAGGGTTGCTCTCACAATCAATTGATCTAATGTCTCGAGAGGAGAGAGTGATCCGTCGTATGCTCGAAAATGGAACAAAGCCATTGCTTGAGAAAGATCTGAATGAGGCTCCAAAAATTCAATTTGCCGCGTCTAAAGCCATCGTTGATTTGTCAGATGATGACACTATTTTTGAAATAACAATAGCAAGGCTTGGAGATCTTCTACATTCATATTTTCTGCCCGGCTACAAGAAAAGTGCATGCGGAAAGTTTGCAAGCAGAGCAATGGAAGAATCAAGAAAAATGCTTTCTGCAGCGAAACTCGCAAAAAGAAAGTCACAATAGCATCGCCTTGGCTGCATGATATCTTTGAGGTGGCCCCCATTCGCTGGACAGGTCTGCGGCTCAAATAAGCTGGTATCAGGTGTTGTTTGGTCATGCCGCCAGTCTGGTTGGCACCTCAGCCTGATCCGGGGTTAACCCCGGATCAGGCTGCGCGCCGTTGGCTGTGTATGCGTCATTGGGAGTGGCGCCGCCAAGCGCGGAGTGGGGCCGGTCGGCATTGTAGTAGCTGATCCATTTGTCCAGGCCAGCGCGCAGGTCGGTTCCCGTCTCGAAGGCGTGGATGTAGACGCACTCGTACTTCAGCGAG
>JAAFHH010000388.1 GCA_013297545.1 Alphaproteobacteria bacterium | reverse complement strand
GTGGGCGGTCGAACAGCGTGCGCGCGGGGGCGACTTCGACCAGGCGGCCGAGGTACATGACGCCAATGGTGTCCGACATATGGTACACAACTGCAAGGTTGTGGCTGATGAACAGGTACGTGAGCCCCAGTTCGCGCTGCAGATCCTTCATCAGGTTGAGGATCTGGGCCTGCACCGAGACGTCGAGCGCCGAGGTCGGCTCGTCGCACACCAGGAATTCTGGGTTCGACGCCAAGGCGCGGGCGATCGAGATGCGCTGGCGCTGGCCGCCGGAAAACTCGTGCGGGAACTTGGTGCCATCGGCCGGGTTGAGGCCGACCTGGCGCAACAGTTCATCCACTCGTTTGATGATCGCACTCGACTCGGTGAGTGTGCGGTGGGCGAGGATCGGCTCGGCGATGATATCCCGCACCCGCCAGCGCGGGTTGAGGCTGGCGTAGGGGTCCTGGAAAATCATCTGCAGGCGCCGGCGCATCGGCATCTGCTGTTCGCGGCTCATAGTGGCGAAGTTCTGGCCCTCGATCTCGACCGAGCCGGCGGTTGGCCGGTAGAGGCCGACGACCAGGCGCGCGACCGTCGATTTGCCGCAGCCGGATTCGCCCACCAGCGAGAAGGTCTGGCCGCGGGGGATTTCGAACGACACACCGTCAACTGCGGTCAGCAGTTGGCGCGGTGCGCGCTCGATCACGCGGTTCAGCCAAGGCTTCGAGACATCGAAGGTACGGGCGAGGTTTTTGACGCTGAGCAGAACATCGGACATCGGCACTTCCTCAAGCCGCCACGATGGCGCCGGCGTGAAGCCAGCACGCAGCGTCGGTGGCACCAGCGCGGATCAAGTCGGGCCGGTCGGTCCGGCAGCGATCGAACACCTGCGGGCAGCGCGGGTTGAAGGCGCAGCCGCGCGGGATCGCGGTCAACCGCGGCATGGCGCCATCGATCTGGGTCAAGCGGTCGACATCCTGGCCGATGCCTGGGATCGAGCCCATCAGACCGACGGTGTAGGGGTGCTTCGGCGACTTCACGACATCGCGCACCGGGCCGATTTCCGCGATCCGGCCGGCGTACATCACCGCCACCCGGTCGGCAGTTTCAGCGATGACGCCCATGTCGTGCGTCACCAGCATCACGGCGGTGCCATGATCGCGGCCGAGCTTCTTGATCAGCGCAATGATCTGCGCCTGGATCGAGACGTCGAGCGCCGTCGTCGGCTCGTCCGCCACAATCAGCTTCGGGTTGGCCGCAAGCGCCAGCGCAATCACCACGCGCTGGCGCATCCCGCCAGAGAACTGGTGCGGGTGATGGTCGATCCGCCGATCAGCCGCCGGAATACCGACTTCCTGCAGCAGCTCGATCGCGCGATTGCGCGCCTGATCCGCGGTCATGTCCAGGTGAGTGGTGATCGTCTCAATCAACTGCCGGCCGACCGAGAACAGCGGGTTCAAGCTGGTGAGCGGATCTTGGAAAATCGCACCGATCTTCTTACCGCGCACCCGGCGCATCTGCTCGTAGGGCAGATTGTCGATCCGCTCGCCGTCAAGCGTGATGGTACCGCCGGCAATCCGGCCTGGCGGCTCGAGCAAGCCGATGATCGCAGCACCGGTGAGCGACTTGCCAGCACCGGACTCGCCCACCACCCCCAGCACTTCGCCTGGTGCGATCGAGAACGAGACATCATCCACCGCGACCAGGGTGCCGCGGCGGGTTGGGAACTCAACCCGGAGGTTGGAAACCTGAAGAAGGGGGCCGGTCATTAGCGCAGCTTCGGGTTAAGGGCGTCGCGCAGCCAATCACCAAGCAGATTGACGGCCAGCACCATGATGACGAGGGCGCCCCCCGGGAACAGCGTCATCCACCATTCGCCAGAGAACAGGAAGTCGTTGCCGACGCGGATCAAGGTCCCGAGCGACGGCTGGGTGGGCGGCACCCCGACGCCGAGGAACGACAAGGTCGCTTCGGTCAGGATCGCGGTCGCCAGGTTGATGGTCGCGATCACCATCACCGGGCCCATGACGTTGGGCAGGATGTGGCGCACCATGATCTTAGCCGGGTGGATACCAATCACGCGTGCTGCTTGGACGTATTCCTTGGACTTTTCGACCAGGGTCGATCCCCGTACCGTGCGGCCATAGTTGACCCAGCCGGACAGGCCGATCGCGAGCACCAACACATACACCGCGATCTGCTGGTGCATTTCGGACGGCAGCGAGACGCGAAACACGCCGTCAACCAAGAGCGCGATCAAGATTGCCGGGAACGACAGCATGACGTCGGCGACGCGCATGATGAACGCATCGACCTTGCCGCCGAGGAACCCGGCCATCAGCCCCAGCGTGATGCCAAGCACCATGGCGAACAGCACGGCGAAGAAACCGACCATCAGCGAGACGCGCGCGCCGAACAGAATGGTCGACAAGATGTCGCGGCCCTGGTCATCGGTGCCGAGCCAGAAGCGCGGATCACCCTGCACCCAGGTCTCATCGAGCCAATAGGGTGCCCGGTTCGCGTTCATCAGCTCCAGGCTCGCGAGGTCGTAGGGGTTGAACGGCGCGATGAACGGCGCGAACGCGGCCCCGAAAAACGTCAGCAGGGTGACGATGGCGGCACCCACTGCGACCGGGTTGGTCTTGAAGCTGTACCAGATGTCGCTGTCGAAGAACCGAGCCCAGAAACCCGGCGGCGGTGCAGCGGTGGTGGTGGTCATGGCAGCCGGTCCTCTAGTGACCACCCGACGTGCCCTTGTCGGCGCGCAGGCGGGGGTCAACGAAATAGTACAGCAAGTCGACGATCAGGTTGATCGTCACAAACACGAAGGCGACCAGGCACAAGTAGGCCGCCATCACCGGGATGTCAGCAAAGCCAACCGCCTGGATGAACAGCAAGCCCATGCCCGGCCACTGGAACACGGTTTCTGTGATGATCGCGAAGGCGATCAAGGCACCCAGCTGCAAGCCGACGATGGTGATCACCGGCACCAGCGTGTTCTTCAGCGCATGCGCAAAGTGGACCGAGCGGTTCTTCAAGCCGCGCGCACGGGCGAACTTGATGTAGTCCGTGCGCAGCACTTCCAACATCTCCGCGCGCACCAGGCGCATGATCAAGGTGAGCTGGAACAAGCACAGCGTGATCGACGGCAAGATCAAGGACTTCAGGCCCGACGTAGTTAGGAACCCGGTCGACCACCAGCCGATCTGCACCACCTGGCCGCGCCCGAAGGAGGGCAGCCAACCAAGCCAGACCGAGAAAATCAGGATCAGCAGAATGCCGATCAGGAAGGTCGGCAACGACACACCGATCAAGGAGACCGTGAGCAGCACGCGCGACAGCCAGCTGTCCCGGCGCAGGCCGGTGTAAACGCCAAGCGGAATGCCGATCGCGAGGGCTAGCACACCGGCGGTCGTCGCAAGCTCGAGGGTGGCCGGCAAACGCTCCAAGATCAGCCGGTCGACCGGCTGCACCAGCCGGTAGCTGATGCCGAAATCGCCCTGCACGGCGTTGGTCAAAAAGATCCAGAACTGCGCGATGAAGCTGCGATCGAGGCCCAGGGCCGAGCGCAGGCGTTCGCGTTCCTCGGGCGTGGTGTCCTGGCCCAGCATCGCGGCCAGCGGGTCGCCCACGAAGGTGAACAGCGCGAACGCAATGAACGCCACGACCAGCATGACGATCAGCGATTGGGCAAGACGGCGCAGGATGAAGGCGAGCATCGGCGTATCCAGGGTATCGGGTCATAGTCTGCAAAAAGAGCGCCACCCGGCAGGATCGCTCCCGCCGGGTGGTGCCGATCCATAGACCGTTTAGTTCACCACGGTCCACATCAGTTCGAGCTGATTGTTGATTGCGTGGGACGTG
>JAAFHH010000385.1 GCA_013297545.1 Alphaproteobacteria bacterium | reverse complement strand
GTGGTACCGGCTGGATCAGCACGAACAGCACCAGCACCAAACTGACCAACCCGCCGGCATAGCCGAGGCCCCAGCCAAGACCGGAGACCAAGCCGATGCGATCGGGGGCTGCCACCTGGGGCAGGCTCGCGTTGTACAGCGCGCACAGGCATTCAAACGCGACGTTCGCCACGCACACCAGCGCCAGGGCGAGCAACAGCGACGACGGCTCCGGCGTCACCCACCACAAGCTGGCGGTCGCGCCCGCCATCACCAAGCCAAGACCAGCGATCCAGGGTTTGCGCCGGCCCGTCGCATCGCTGCGCGCGCCGAACAAAGGGCTGAGGGCGACGATCAACAGCGACGAGATCGCGAGCATATCGCCCCAGCGTGCCGTGCCCTGGATCGGGTTCTCGGCGACCGCCGTCGTTATGTAGGTCGCAAACACGAAGGTCAGCACGATGGTGGGGAAGGCGGAATTCGCCCAGTCGAACAGGCACCAGGCCACGGCTGCGGATCGGGGTGGGCGCGCAGCAGATGGGGCCATGGGTAAATTCATGCGCGCGCAGAGTAACTTAGCCGGTCTGCCGTGCATACCACTTTAATCTCGACGGGCTCGACAGCTGGCGGCGGCTTCGATAAAGCAGAGAGCAGATAGGAGGCCGACATGACCACCCGCGCTGAGCTCGCTGCCCTTGATGCCGCCGATCCGCTGCAATCGTTTCGCGACCGGTTCGTGTTGGCCGATGGGCTGATCTATCTCGACGGCAATTCGCTGGGTGCGCTGCCGCGCCACACCGCGGCCCGCCTGCAGGATGTCATCACCCGGGAATGGGGCCAGGACCTGATCACCAGCTGGAACCGCAACGACTGGATCGGCATGGGCACGCGGGTGGGCGACAAGATCGGCCGGCTGATTGGTGCGGGCCCGGGCCAAGTGGTGTGCGCGGATTCGACTTCGATCAACGTGTTCAAACTGGTCGCCGCCGCCGTGGCGCTGCGGCCCGGCCGAACGGTTGTGCTGTCCGACCACGGCAATTTCCCGACCGACCTCTACATGGTCCAGGGCCTGGCCAGCATTGCGGGGCAGGGTGTCACCTTGAAGCTGGTCGACGAGGGCGATTTGATCGGCGCGATCGATGACACCGTCGCCTGCGTGCTGACCACCGAGGTCAATTATCGCACGGGCTGGCGCCACGACATGGCCGCCACCACCAAGGCCGCCCACGCCGCAGGCGCCATCATGCTGTGGGACCTCGCGCATTCGGCCGGTGCCTTCCCGGTCCACCTAGACGCCGTTGGTGCCGACCTCGCGGTTGGCTGCGGCTACAAGTACTTGAACGGTGGGCCGGGGGCGCCGGCGTTCCTCTATGTGGCGAGCCGCCACCAAGCAACCATCCGCCCGCCCTTGTCTGGCTGGCTTGGTCACGACGCACCGTTCGCGTTTGATCTCACCTATCGGCCGGCCGGCGGCATCGTGCGCAACGTCTGCGGCACGCCGCCGGTCTTGTCGATGGCCGCCCTCGAGTGCGGCGTCGATGTCATGCTGGAGGCGGACATGGCGGAGGTGCGCCGGAAATCCGTCGCCCTTGCGGACCTGTTCCACCAGCTGGTCGAAGACCGCCTGCCGGGCCAGTTCCGCATCATCAGCCCGCGCGACGGTGACCGTCGTGGCAGTCAAGTCTGCCTGGCCCACGACCACGGCTACGCCATCGTCCAAGCCCTGGTCGCAGCACACGTGATCCCAGATTTCCGGGCACCGGACATCCTGCGTTTTGGCCTGACCCCGCTCTACGTCCGCTACGTCGACATCTGGGACGCGGTCGAGCGGTTAGGGGCGATCATGGCGGCGGAGACCTGGCGCCGGCCGGAATTCCAAACCCGCGCCAAGGTCACTTAGACGACCTTCTTCATCTCCGCCCAGGCTGCGCGCAGCTTGGCGGGGGTGAAGTCGCCCGCCCGCGCGGCCGAGATCAGCACGGCTTCCTTGCGGGCACACAGCGCGATCGCATCTGGTATGGCGTCGGCGATCGCGTGCGGCAGGGTGACCGCACCGTGGCGATCGGCGTGGATCAGATCGCCGTTGTGCACCGGCATGCCGAAGATTTCGACCTCGCAGGCGATGTCGACGATGTGCACCCAGGCGTGGCTTGGCGTCAGGCACCCGGCGAGGATCGGAAACCCTGTGGTCAGCGCGTCGAGATCACGCACCGAGCCATTGGTGATGCAGCCGGCAACGCCCAGGCCGTGGTGGATGGCACTGTTCACCTCACCCCAGAACGCACCAACACCGGGTTCGCTGTCGAGATCCTGGATCACGGTGATCCGTGGTCCCGGGCCACCGGCGACATGGTCGTAGTAGGCCAGACGCCGGCGTTCTTTTTCCTCTGGGCTCATCGAGCCCGGGCTCGCCGCCCGGATCGTGGCGGTGCGGGCGAAGCCAACCAGGCGCGCGGTCGGCTCGGTCGCGACGAACGGCTTGCGGGTGAAGCCCGTTGCCGTGCGGCTGCCCATCACCTGTTCCAGCGCGTTGCAGATCGTCGGCGTGTCGACCGCGATCAGCGCATCGAACAGGGCAGCGGGCAGGGGATTGCTGGGGTCAAGGGCCATGGAACCTACTCCTCACGCCGGAATGCGGGCGGGATCACCGGTGAAATCGGGGCTGACGAAGCCGCCGCCCTGGAAGTCTTCATCCATCGGCACGGCGCCGATGATGTGTTCGACGTCGGCTGCGAACACTTCCGCATTGTCCTGCGGGTCGTAGCCCAAGCGGTAGGCGTTCGCGTTGTCCCACCAGCTGCGGGTGTTGCGCGACACGCCATAGACGATCTCGTAGGTGTAGTCGGCTTCGAGGCCGACGATGGCGAGGCGCGTGAAGTCGGCAAAGCTGAGCCACGTCGACAGCATGCGCTGGTTCGCCGGCTTTTCGAAGCACGACCCAATGCGCATGCAGAACCCGGCGATGCCGTGCTTGTAGGCGTAGAGCTGGGACAGATCCTCGCCGAACGCCTTGGACAGGCCGTAGCGGCCATCGGGCCGGGCCGGGGCGGTGTGGTCGATCAGGTTGGAGCGGCGCCACAGGCCAACGGCGTGGTTGGAGGACGCAAACAGCACGCGCTTGGTGCCAGCGAGGCGGGCCGCCTCATAGAGGTTGATCAGGCCTTGGATGTTGGCGGCCTGCACCACCGGCCAAGCAGCCTCGGTCGATTGCCCGCCCAGGTGCAAGATCGCATCCATCCCGGCGCACAGGTCGATCATCGCGCCGGCATCGCTGAGGTCGGCCGTCACACACTCCTCACCCGGGCCAGCGGGCGCCATGGCGACGACGTCGCTCCAGCGGATCAGCGGATACCGGCCCTTGAGCGAGGTGCGCAAGGTGCGCCCGATGCCGCCTGCGGCACCGGTAACCAGAAGCGATCGGATGGTCACGAAACGTCCCCCCTCGACGGATTACTGCGCAGCTCCCGCACTGAGGGCGGCGGTTGCCGCCCGGCGATCGCGCCTGCGCTTCAGAAGGAAGAACACGAGCTTCCCCAGCACGACAACCCCGAACAAGGCCGCCATCGCATAGAGGACGCCGTGGGCAGTATCCTCCAGCATCGAGCCCATGGCAGCGCCAAACGCGTAGCCGGCGCCCGCAAAGGCGCAGGCCCAGATGCCGGCAGCAATGAAGTTCAGCCATACGAACCGCTTCCACGGCAGGGGACTCATGCCCATGGCGATCGAGCTGAAATTGCGCACCCCGTAGATGAACCGGTAGGTCAGGATAAAGATCGTGTTCCAGCGCGCGAGAAAGCCGAGCGCACTGTCGACCCCCGGCTTCAGCTTGGGAAACCGCGCGACCAGGCGACTGCCATAGTTCCGGCCGAGCCA
>JAAFHH010000384.1 GCA_013297545.1 Alphaproteobacteria bacterium | reverse complement strand
GAAGCCAAGCCCGACCAGCAAGCCGCGTTCGCTGCCGGCCACCAGGGGCACTGAGGTCAGGCAGCGCTGCGCAAGGTGGTCAGCAGCTTGTCCATCTCAAGCCGCAAGGTCATCGCCTGATCGACGAGATTTTTCACGGTCACCGCCATCTCCTCGGCGGCAAAGCCGGTCGCGGTGGCGGATTCCGCGACCCCTTGGATCGTGGTGTCGATCGCTGCCACGGCTCCTGCGGCATCCGCCATGGTGCGCGCGATGTCGAGGGTGGTGACCGCCTGTTCCTCAACGGACGCTGCAATCTGGCTCGACACCCCTTCGACATTCTGGCTGTGCGTGCCAAGCGTGATGATCGCGCGTTTGGAGGCCTCTAGGGTGACCCGGATGCCACTCGCGTCCGCCAGCACTTGGTCGCCATAGCGCCCGGAGGACCGCGCAAGGTCGAACAGCGACCCCGCAATCGTCGTGTCGCCAACGCCACCGTTGACCAACAGCTCGCGGGCCGCTGCTTCGCCGATCAGCGACGCACTGGTCAGGCTGGAGACGGTGTCTTGGATGTTGGTGACGTGGCGCTGCACGGAATCCAGCACCTCACTCACCCGTTCGCCATCGTCTTGCACCTGCAGGGCGGCGAACGCGACTTGGCTGATCCGGCCCGCGACATCGCGCACGGCGTTGCTCAATTCCTCCGCCGCGGAGGCGACGGTTTGAATGCTGCGGTTGACCCGGCTGGAGGAAGAGGAGACCGAGCGCGCCTCATCGCCCGTGCGCGCAGCCGCCCGGTTGACGTCGCTCGCCACGACCTGCATGGACTGGGCGGACTTGGTCATGCCATCAACAACCGTGCGCAAGGACGCTTCGATCTGATCGGCAAGACCGAGGATCTGGATGCTGCGCGCTTCGGCGGCGAGGGTTTTGGCACTCTCCCGCTCGACCAGCAGCTGGCGGCGTTCGCGATCGGCCGCCACGAAACTCTCAAGCGCACCCGCCAGCACACCCACTTCATCGTGGCGATTGGTGACAGGCACGTGGGCGATCTCGACGTCGCCGCGGGCGACTTGCTGCAGGGCGGTGGTCACCTGACGCAACGGGCGCAGCAATTGGAGAGCGGTGGTGATCGCCGCGGTCGCCAGCACCAGCGCGGTCAGCACCAACCAGCCGATCGCAATCGCGAGGTTGCGCTCAGCAACCGCTGCCATCTCGCCCAACTCGCGCGCAACCAGACTGTCCGCCGCTTCGCCCGCATCCAGGATCAAATCGATGCCGAGGCTGGCAGCGGCAAACCAGGTGTCCGCGGCCATCGGATAGCGCACGCCGGCAAGCCCCGCTTGCACCACATCGTCGCGCAGTACCGCAAAGCGCACGAAGTGCGTCTCATCCGCCAGCGCCACACCCTGTTGCAGCGTGATCGGCAGATCGACCGCCCCAATCGTCACCAGCCGCCAGGCCGCGAGCAACCGGCCGCGCACTTCAGCGAGAGTGCTGAGCCGCCCGGCATCGAGCTGCGCGCCCGCGCCAATCGCACCAGCCAGAAAACCGCGCTCTTGGCCGGCATACTCAGCCGCGTCCGCGATCGCCGCCCGGTGTACGAAGGCTTGGCGCACGACGCTCGGCACCCCACTCGACAGCCGGGCATCGACGGCAAGGCGCAGATCGAGGCTCGCGATGATCAGCCGGGTCATCGCTGGAAACCAGCGGGCGCGCAGATCGGCCAGATCGCCGTCCGCCCCGCTGGTCACCAGCTGATCGACCCGCTGGCGCAGCGCCGTCACCTCGATCAGCGCACGTTCCAGCTGCCCAAGCGCGCGGGCAACGGCTTCGGACGGCAAGCGCGGGTCCGCGATGCCGGTGCGGACATCGGCCAGCAGGGCTTGTGCGGCTGTTCGGCGGGTGCGCAGCGTGTCGATCTGCGCTGGTGCGGCGGCGGCAAAGCCCGCGAGCACCGCGTTGGTGGTGCCGCGCTCAACCGCCAGATCGCCGGCCATCCGCACCAATCGGGTCGAGACTGCGTTCACGGCCAAACCGCTCTCTGCCACGCGGCGGGCGTCCCACGCTTGCCACAGCAAGGTTGCAGCGCCGAACACGGCACCCGATCCAAGCACGAAAAACAGCACGATCAGTCTTAAGCGGATCGACATTGCGAGACCCACAGCGTTTGGCGGTGCGCGGAAGGTATGATTAGTCCTGGTGACTTGACCAGGGGCGATCTGCAATCAAAACCCAAGGTTGTTTTGATATGTTTACCCAATTGGATCAAGGGTTGATCTGAGCTGTTCTCGTAGGCGTGGTGCGGCAAAGCGCAGGAACGCCGTGAGCTTGGCACTCAACCGGCGCTCGGGTGGGTAGACCAGACGCACCGGCAGCCGCTCTGGCGCGCGGGCGACCGCGACCAGCCGCCCGGCCGCGATCGCGGCGGCGGCTTGGTAGGACAGCACCCAGACCACCCCCTCGCCTGCCTCCGCCAACCGCACGGCGGTTGCGGCGTCATTGACGGTCAGGCGGGCCAGGCCGCGGTCATCGGCGAAGAACGCGACCCGGCGGTGGCGATCCGGATCGGTGATCGGGCCATGGCGCGCGACATAGCCTGGACTGGCGACGGCAATGCGCTGGGCCGTGCCCAGCCCGAGCGCGCGCGCGTCCCCGGCCCCGCCGGTGCCAATGCGCAGGGCGACGTCCTGGCCCTCATCGATGAGGTCAACGACCCGGTCGAGCAGCAGCAGCGACGCGGTAACGTCTGGGTGGGCGGCCAGAAACGCCGCGACGATGTCGGCCAGGATCAACCGCCCGAAGGTGACGGGTGCAGTGATCGCAAGGTGGCCTTTTGGTTCGACGGCTGCACCGGCGGCCGTACTGAACGCGGCCTCAACCGAGGCGAGGGCTGCGCGCCCGTCGGCCACCAGCCGCTCGCCAGCCTCGGTCAGGTGCACCCGTCGGGTGCTGCGCCGGAACAGGGCGACGCCGAGCTCGGCCTCAAGGTCCGCCACCACGCGCGAGGTGGCCGGCGGCGAGAGGCCAAGCTTGGCACCGCCGCGGGCAAAGCCGCCCGCGTCCGCGATTGCGATCAGCAAGGAGAGGGCGCGCAACCGGTCCATGGATTGTTCTGGTATCTGGAATAATTGCTTGCGTCCAGCGGCTATTCTTGTCTGAACCAGATCCTGTGATGGTGCCAGCAGAGGAGAGCGCGATGCCCCACCTGTTCCACGAGACCCTGTTCACCGATGCGGTTAAAGCCCACCAAACCCGCGCTGGCAGCCGGGCGAGCTATGCCCGCGGCGAAGCAATTACGGAGCCGGTGCATCAGCGTCTGAGCGATGACGAGGTGGCATTCATCACAGCGCGCGACAGTTTCTATCTGGCGAGCGTGGGGGCGACCGGCTGGCCCTACATCCAACACCGCGGCGGGCCGCCCGGGTTCATCACCGCGCTGGATGACGCGACCCTCGGCTTTGCGGATTACCGCGGCAACCGGCAGTACATCACCCTTGGCAACACCGACGGCAACGACCGGGTCGCCCTGTTCTTCATGGACTACGCGCGCCGCCGACGCTTGAAACTGATCGGGCGCTTGCGGGTGGTGGCCGACACCGAAACCCTCGCCCGGCTGCCGGCACCGGGGGATGGCGTGCGGGTTGAACGCGGGCTGCTGATCCATGTCACCGGCTTCGACTGGAATTGCCCGCAACACATCACCCAGCGCTACACCGTGGCGGAGATCGAGGCGGCAGTCGCACCCCTGCACCAGCGGATTGCGGAATTAGAGGCAGCATTGGCGGCGCGGGGTTAGACCCGCAGCGGCAAGCTCACCCGCGCCCTTGTGCCGGCACCCGGGGTTGAGTCCAGCGCAAACGTGCCACCATGC
>JAAFHH010000383.1 GCA_013297545.1 Alphaproteobacteria bacterium | reverse complement strand
GCTTCTCGCCAACGAACGCAGCTTGAAGCTTACCCACCTCGACCCGGCGGCGCTGCAGATCGCAGCAGTCACCGAAGATGTTGCAGCCCGCCTTTCCCAAAGTGGTCAGCCTGTGTTGATGGCGGCGCTATCGGCGCTGCGGGTTCAAGTCATGGTCATGCTGCTGCAAGCTGAACGCGGTGTTGCAAACGCCGATGGCGTGACCCGCACTCTCACATCTGAGCGCCTGGATCTGGCGGATCAGCTTTCGACCGTACTCGCCGCCGATCTACCAGCAAGCGTGCGCTTAGTACTGGCAGACCTGGAAGCGCAGCTGCCGATGTTCTACGCCAACTACGCGTCGCTGCTCGAACAGCGTAAGCGCCGGATCGGTTTGGTCGAGGCTGCTGATTCTGGTGAGGGCCTACCCATCGAGGCGCTAATCGCCGAGTTGACGCGCGAGCGCCTGCACCAGTTGGATCGACGCGACGCTGAAACTACAGCCAATGCCAACACCAGTGTCACTACGCTTGCGGTGGTGCTGGCGGCCGGGCTCGTCGCTGGCGCGCTGGCGTCGATCTGGATCGGCGGCGGCATTGGCCGCGCGGTGCGCCGCATCACAGCCGCGATGACAGATCTCGCCAACGGCAAGTCCGACACCACGCTCACCGTTGGCGATCGCCATGACGAGATTGGCGCAATGGCCGACGCACTCGGTGTATTCCGCAGCAATCTGCTGGAGACTGAGCGTCTGCTCGCGGACCAAGCGTCCCTCGACCAACGCCACGCTGCGGACCGCAAGGCTGCGATGCAAGCGCTCGCAGATCGCTTCGAGCACACGGTTGGCACTGTCATCAATCAGGTTGCCAGTGCTGCCTCTGCCACCGGAGACGCCGCCGGCCGATTGCAGGCGACCTCGGCAGAAACCCGCAGCCAGTCGCGCTCAGTCGCCTCAATCGCCGAAGCCTCGATGGCAAACATGGAAACCGTGGCCGCAGCATCCGAACAACTCAGTGCGTCGATCACCGAGATCGGCCGGCAGATGGCGGATGCAAACACCATGACTGACGATGCAACCCGCCGCGCGCGCACCACCGAACAGCACATGACGGCTTTAGCCGATAGCGCCAGTCGGATCGGATCGGTAGTTGAGTTAATCGGTGCAATCGCCGCGCAAACCAATCTGCTGGCGCTCAACGCCACCATCGAAGCTGCGCGCGCCGGCGATGCGGGTCGCGGCTTTGCGGTGGTCGCCAGCGAGGTAAAGTCGCTCGCAACTCAGACCGCGCAAGCGACCGGAGAAATCAGCGCGCAAGTGCAGGCCATCCAGACTGCAACGGATGAAGCTGTCCGGGCGATCACCGGGATCGCCGATGTCATCACGCGCATCGATTCTGTTGCGAGCTCAATCGCCGCCGCTGTCGAACAGCAAGATGCCTCAACCCAGGAAATTGCTCGCACCGTGCAGGAGGCGAGCGCGGGTGCCAGCAAGACCTCCGCCAGCATGCAGCAGATCATCGGTGCCGCTGATGAAACGGGCTCTGCCGCCCAGCATCTCATGGGTGCATCAGATGAATTGTTGACCCAGTCTGCTCGCCTGAAGGATGACGTCGCGACCTTTCTACAAGGAGTGCGCGTCGCCTAGCGCGGGATCATCAGACCGCGCCAGCACCCGTGCAGCCTTGGCATAGAAATCATCAGCCCCGAAGTTGCCGGACTTGAGGGCAACTGCGATCGCCGGCTGGTCCACTAGCAGTGCCGGCACGCCGGGATCGATTTCAGGCCCGATCACCATGGTCTGGATGCCAAGCGCCGTGACCACTGCGCCGGAGGTTTCACCGCCGCCAACCAACAGACGCTGCACGCCGCTGCCAACCAATCGGCGCGCCAACTCCGCCATGAAGGCCTCGATCGCACCGGCGACCCGCGCGCCGCCGTGCCGGTTCTGCGCTCTGCGAACCTCCTCCGGCGTTGCGGAGGAATAGACCAACGGCAGCTGATCCAACCGATCGGCCGCCCACAGCAGCGCGCGCTCGACGGTCATGGCGCCAGCAAAGATGTCATCGGGGAAGATTGGCAGGGTTGGATGCTGGTCTGCGTGGCGCGCGACCTGGCGCAGCGACTGCGCCGAGCACGAGCCAGACAAGGCAGCGGCAGGTCCTAGCATACCGCGGTAGGGCGCAGGTGGCGTGCTCAGCTGGCCGGCGCTGCGGAAGTTTTGGGCGAGCCCAAGGGCAACCCCAGAACCGCCTGTCACCAACCGCGCGCCTGAGACCGCCTGACCAAGCGTCAGCAAGTCATCATCGGTGATGGCATCAACCACAACCAGGTTGCGCGCGGCCGCCGCTTCGCTCGCGATCGCGGCTGCGGTCACCGCAGCGCCCTGTCGCAGCGTGTTCAGCCCAACATGTCCGACGCCGAGACTGGTTTGCTGCTGCAACCAGCGCCGGATGTCTGGGTCGGTCATTGGGGTCAGCGGATGGTCCCGCATGCCAGTGTCCGACAGTAGACGGTCACCGAGGAACAAGTGGCCCTGGTACACGCTGCGTCCATTGGCCGGAAAGGCAGGACACACGACGGCTGAACCCCCAAGCCGCGCAAGCAGTGCCTCGGCGACTGGGCCGATGTTGCCCTCAGGTGTTGAGTCGAAGGTTGAGCAATACTTGAAGACAATCTGCTGGCAGCCCTGATCCAGCAGCCAGTCCAACGCCGCAAGCGACAGGGCAACTGCCTCCGCAGCCTCGATCGTGCGGGTTTTGAGCGCCACAACGCCTGCCGAGCAGGCGACCGGTGCTGCACGATCCGGGATACCCACGAACTGGGTGGTTGCCATACCACCGCGCGCCAGAGTGTTCGCGAGGTCGGTGGCGCCGGTGAAGTCATCGGCAATGCACCCAAGCAGCATAGCTCCCCCTACGCCACGAACGCGCCGGCGCGGTCGTCGTCGATGTGAATACGAATGATCTCTTCGAAGCTGGTCTCGGCCGTGAAGCCAAGGTCGAGTGCTTGGCGCGGCTCGAAGGCCTTCGGCCAGCCTGCAATGATCGCGGCGATCCGGTCATCGGGGGCGCGTTCGATACGGCTCACGACCCGGTCACCCGCAACAGTGCGTAGCGCGGATATCTGTTCGCCGACACTGGCGCACACGCCGGGCAGTGCAAAACTACGGCGCTGGCCAAGAGCGTCCGTGTCGATGCCAGCCGCGTGGACCAAAAATCCGATCGCCGCGCGCGGACTTGCAAACCAGTGTCGCACGTCGTCCGCGACCGGCAGCACCGCTGCCTCGCCATTCAAGGGCTCGCGGATGATGCCAGAGAAGAAGCTGGACGCGGCTAGGTTTGGCCGGCCCGGGCGGACGGTGATGGTTGGCAGGCGCAGGCCCACCCCATCCAAGAACCCACGGCGGCTGTAATCCGCCAGTAACAGCTCGCCGATCGCCTTCTGGGCACCGTAGCTGGTGAGCGGCGTGAGCGCCTGATCATCACCCACACGATCGGGCAGCGGGGCGCCGTAGACCGCGAGCGACGAGGTGAAGATCACGCGCGGACAGTAGCCGCCACCCTGCTGCCGGATTGCCTCGAACAACCGTACCGTGCCGTCAAGATTGACGCGGTAGCCGAGTTCGAAGTGGGTCTCTGCCTCACCTGAGACGACGGCAGCAAGGTGGAAAATGATATCCGGCCGCTCAGCCACCACGGCCTGTGCGACGCCGTCAGCCGTAAGATCAGCGGCCGCGGTCGAGACTGAGAACGGCGCATCCGCCGGGGCCACCGGGGCCACGACGTCGCGCAACACGAGCCGGCCGATGGGTCGACCGTCCAAGGTGCGATCGCGCACCAACCGGTCCGCCAGCTTGCGACCAAGCATGCCGGCGGCGCCGAGG
>JAAFHH010000382.1 GCA_013297545.1 Alphaproteobacteria bacterium | reverse complement strand
CCAAACACTATCGAAGACCCACGATGACCGCCCCAGCTATGGACAACTGGCCCGCCTTCGCCGGCGCTGAAAGCGCTACGGCGGGCCAGTTGACCACAGCTCCTACACCACTCGGCGGGACACGACCTAGCCGGCGACGGCTTCGATAATTGGAACAACAGTTAGCCGGGAGATCGGCCAGCCGATCTCGAACACTTTGTGCATTGGCTCATCGCGGCACCACACTATTCCAAATGGAATAACGTTTCGTGTTATCCACAGAGCGGCCGCCCCCAGCTACCGGTAAAAATCTACAGGAAGAGTCTATAGGTTTTAGGGGGGGGTGACTGCACGAACAACTCGGGTGATTCGGGGGGGTGACTGCACGAACGCAGGGGGGCGACTGCACGAAGATAACCTGTTTTGTTCTCCCCTCCCTTGTGGATAACGAGCCCCCCTAGCTAGACGTCTTGGCTACTCGGGCAGGCGGGCCGCGACCTGGCGCTTCGGCACTGGGGGCGGTGACGCGAACAAGCGTAGCCCGCCCGCTGTCTCCTCCAGCTTTGCATCCGGGTAGACGGCGCAGACTTGCCGGGCGGTGTCCCTGAAGGAGCGCTTGAAATCTTTGGTGTTTCCGTATTCTTGCCCGAACTGCTCATGCAGATTCTGCCAGCTGACCATGACTCCGGCGGCCTTGTTTATTCGGCAAAGCCGGTGCGCAAGCCATGTGTAGATATCAAGGGCAAGTGCGGAGTGGCGCAGTGCGGTCAGCGCGCGGTGATCAAGCGGCACGGCATATTCAAGCATAGTCGAGAAGAATGGCTCGCTGAGCCGGATCACGCCGGGCCACATGACAAGCTGTCGGCCGGTCGGGTGCATCCACGCCTGAAACTGCTCAATCGGCTGGGTGTTGACGGTGGTGGCCTGTGAGCCGCGCATCATGCCCAGCGTGAGGCGGCACGCGGCCAGCGACATAACCTGTTTCTTCATCATCGCATAGGCGCGGCCATTGGTGTCGAAGCCAAGCGTCTGCATGAAGTCGTGCGTCGAGTGGCCGATCTCCACTTCGCGCGATCGGGTGCGCACCGCCTGTGTACCGATATGCACCATGATCAGCCGGGGCTTGGTGCCGTAGGGCAGCGGGTAATCAACCAGTCCCTGCCCGTCGAACAGCGCGCCGGCCTCAATGCGCATGACGGCTCCGCCGCTGGTCCGCTCGAAGCGGCGTTCGGCTGTCTGCTTGCGTGGCATGCCCACCTGACACAGGACCGCATGCAGGAAATCCGCCACGTCGGGCGGATCCTGCACGATCTCGGCCCCGGTCGTGACCACGCGCCGCACGGTGCGCGGCATGGTCGGCACGGGGAGATTGCCGAACAGGTCGGGGGATGTGGTTTCGTCCTCGGAGCTGGTGGCGGCCATGGGGCGGGCCTTACGCCTCACCGCTGAAATGCCGGTCGAGAAGGACGCGGATTTCATCGGCCATCTTGATGCCCCGAAGGGCGCATTGCGCCTTGATGCGCCCATGCAGCGGCGCCGGAATGTCGATAGTCAGCCGCTTCATCAGTCCGGCATCCGGGATCGGTTCTGGCTCCGGCTCGGACGGCCGGTTCATGACCCAGTCATCAGCGGATTTCAGGGGGGGTGCGGCCTGCGGCTTAACCCCGAAGGTCACTTTCTTGCTCACGCGGCGATCTCCAGCAACTCGGTAGTAAGAGCGTTGACTTCCTGCGCCGCGAGACTGGCGGGTTCGGCCTCCAGCACGGTGCCGCCCTGCGCAGCGCTCTCGGCGAAGGAAACCCGCTGGCATAGCGAGGCTTTCAGGACCGGAAGCTGATAGGAAGCAAGGGCTTCCGCCACATCTCGGCCAATGGCCGTATTTGCGATTTTACGATTTATTACAAAAGCACTTATCAGTTTTTCCTTGAAAGCAGAAGCTTCTTGCAGAAGGTCAACGATCTCCTTGGCGGCCCAGACGTCGTAGGGCGATGGCTGCACCGGGATCAGCACAAGGTCGCTAGCCATGATCGCAGACCGTGCCACGTCATAGACGCGCGGCGGCCCGTCGATCACAACATGGTCATAGTCGCGCGCAAACGCGACCAGCTCGCGGTGCAAGGTCGCCTTCGGCAACCCGACCACGGGGAACAGCGGATCGACGGTCCGGATGGCGGACCAGTCGAGCGCACTGCCCTGCGGGTCGGCATCTATTAGCAGCACCCGCTTGCCCGTCTGGGCAAGCGCGGTTGCGATATGGATCGAGAGCGTGGTCTTGCCGACTCCGCCCTTTTGATTCAGCACCGAGAGGATCATACGATTTCTGCATTTCTGGGTTTACGACGCGACACGCATCGTATTTACAGAAATGCGCCTGTCAACTCCTGAGTGAGTCCGCGGACCCAGTGGGGGGTGATTGCACGAAGATCGCATTTACAGAAAAGCGTGTTTGTGCTTTTGTGGCGCGGCCTCTGGATGTCATACTCCATGCTGCTGCCGGTCGCATGGCATCTGGTAAAGCCGGATGCACCGTATACGGAAATACGGTTTTCTGTATTTCTGCAAAAGCACTCCTGCTCACCTCTCGGCTGGCAACTCAAGAGTTGGAGCCTCCGGCAAACGCGGGGCGGTTCACCGACAAATTCGGGGCAGTTCAAGCAACAGCAGCGACACCGGCCGGACAGAAGCCACAGCAAGTGAGGCTCAGTTCTCGAAGACCGTTGCGTGCGTGCCTGCGCGAACAAAGACTACGGCCTCAGGTTTCGTCGTAGTATCCAGTTTGTAGATCAACACAAAGTCGCCACCGATATGGCAATCACGATGACCTTGCCACTCTCCTATAAGTGCATGATCCTTGTATTCCGGCGGTAGAGAACCATCATTGGCTACGATAAGCATCATAATTTGTTTGAGTTTAAGCATATCAAAGCGACCACTTTCCGACAGACTCGCAAAGTCTTTCAGAAACCGCTTGGTGTAGTCGCAAGATCTCGGTAGCGATGTACGCTTACTGGATGCGGGCTTTTTCAAGGTCGCTCAACAGATCACCGGCAGAGGCAAACCGAGCAGCATGAGCGCGCACGATTTCATCGGCTTCTAGCATCGCTTCGCGGGTCTCAGCGTTGGGAACGCGGACCTCGAACGGTAACGCCTTCTCGACGGCGATCCGCCGGAGCAGCAACCGCACTGCATCCGAGACCGAGAGTCCCATAGCCGCCAGCGTGGCAGTTGCCTCGGCTTTAGTCTCTGGATCTACTCGGACATGGACCATAGCAGTGGCCGACATGATGTCCCTCTTCTAAAGCTTTCTGGCGCGCTCCCCGAACGATTCGGGGCGACGCGGGGCGAAAAGCTCACATACAACGTCCAGCAGCGTAATACAATGTATTACATTGGTGAAGCGATTGAGGTGGCTGTTTGGGCCGCCGACAAGATTTGTCGCTGATGACACGCTAAGGTCGCACGAAAGGTGAACGTTAGGCAGCCTGGCGGAAGCCCTGGCCTAGGCTCGGCACACGAGTATACGGTGAGGCTCGGGTCTCTTCAGCGAAGCCTGCCGGCGGATACTTTTTCAGGTGCTGACGGTGGAATCGACTACCCCCCCCGGATGCCAGCTTATCTGCGCCGCAGACCTGTCCAACGAATGGGGGCCACCTCAGTCCACCTCACCTCACTCTCGCCCTTCCAAAGTCGACAAACTTGTAAGCGTCCGGTCAGCCCCGTCTTGACTATGCGATCCGCCAGGGTAGCAGTTCATCGATGCGCGAGATCGGATGCCCCTTGGCGATCCGGTCAAGAACGTCGGTCAGGAACCGGTGAGGTTCGATGCCGTTCAGCTTGACGGTCTGGATCAGGGTGTAGACATCGGCAGCCCGTCGCCCGCCGGCATCAGATCCGGCGAA
>JAAFHH010000387.1 GCA_013297545.1 Alphaproteobacteria bacterium | reverse complement strand
ACCCTGCATCGGCGAGTTTCAAGCCAAAGGTGATTGGCTCGGCGTGAATGCCGTGGCTGCGGCCGATGCAGGGTGTGTTCGCATGTTGTTCGGCCCGGCGCTTCAAGGCGGCCAGCACCCGGTCAACCGCGACCAGCAACAGATCCGTCGCCTGGCAGAGCTGGACGGCAAAGCAGGTATCCAGCACGTCTGACGACGTCATGCCTTGGTGCAGGAAGCGCGCTTCCTCTCCGACATGCTCGGCAACCGAGGTCAGGAACGCGATAACGTCATGCTTCACCTCCGCCTCGATCGCATCGATGCGGGCGATGTCGTAGCCACCGCGTGCGCGCACGGCGGCGGTGACGCCAGCGGGGATCAGACCCTCAGCCTCCATCGCCTCGGCGGCCAGGGTCTCGATCTCCAGCCAAATCCGGTAGCGGTTGTCCGCATCCCAGATCGCGGCCATCTCTGGCCGTGTGTAGCGCGGGATCATCGGCGCTTAGGCCGAGGTCAAGGTCGTCGTCGTCAGGTTGGTGTCGGTGAACGCCGAGACCGAGGCCCCACCCACCAGCACGATGTCGAAGGCATTGCCGGCCCCGCCGGCAGCGTTGGCCAAGCGGTCGTAGGCAATCGCAACCGTGCCGTTGGTGCGGCCATAGACCACCAGGGTTGGCCCGGCAAAGGTGCCCGTGGCCGCTGCCAGTGCGGTGTCGAGGGCGGCCGCATCCGCAAAGGTGCTCGCGCGCCAAATCAGCACGTTGAACCCGGCGATCGATTGGGTCGTTGAGGTAATGACGCTTGAGTTCAACGCCGTCGCCCCGAACACGTTCGACGGCACGGCCACCCGGTCGCCCTGGGTGGTGTTGAAGTCAATGATCTGGTCGATCGCCGCCCCGACCAACGACGTGTTGGTATCGATGACGAACACGTCCGCCCCAAGCCCGCCGGTCATCGCGTCGGTCGACGCATCGCCGCCATAAAGCGTGTCGTTGTCTTCGCCGCCATCGAGCGTGTCGGCGCCTGTGCCACCGAACAACAGATCGACATCGGCACCACCGCGAATGGTGTCGGCACCGCCGTCACCATAGAGTGTGTCGTTGCCGGACCCGCCTTCGAGCCGGTCCCCTTCATCGCCGCCGAACAGGCTGTCGGCACCGCCCCCGGCGTTCAAGCTGTCGGCACCACCGCCGCCGAACATGACGTCGTTGTTGTCGCCACCATCCAGCTGGTCGGTGCCATCGCCACCATCGATCGAGTCAGCCCCGGTCGAGCCAAAGATCGTGTCGGCGCCGGCACCACCATCGAAGCGATCATCGCCGGAGCCGCCATCGATGCTGTCATCGCCGGCCCCACCGTCGAGCCTGTCATTGCCGCTGTCGCCGAAGATCGTATCCGCACCGTCGGAACCATCGACCGTGTCGTCACCATCATTGCCGCCCAGGCTGTCATTGCCGATCGAGCCATTGACGATGTCGTTGCCATTGCCGCCAAACGCCGTGTCATTGTCGGCACCGGCGTTGACCAGATCGTTGCCCTCACCACCCTCCAGCAAATCGGTGCCAGCGTTGCCTTCCAAGAAGTCATCACCGGCGAGGCCGCGCAAAGTGTCGGCGCCGTCGCCGCCATCCAGGGTGTCGGCACCATCGGCACCAATCAGCAGGTCCGCGCCAGCAGCACCTTGCAGCTGATCCGCCCCGGCGCCGCCGTCAATCGTGTCGCCGCCGCCGCCGCCGTTTATTGTGTCCGCCAGCGGTGAGCCGACGAACAGATCGTTGGTCGCTGGCCCGTCGTAGCGTTCGCCCGTGGTCAACGGAATCGGTGCCGGCCGGCGTTCATTGGCGCCGAACTGCTGATAGTGGCCCATCGGATTGATACCCGCGACCCGAACATCTTGGTTCTGGTTCAGATAAATCCGCGTGGAGAAAATGGTGCTCGGGTCACGCAGCTCGCGCCAGCCAAACAGGAAATAGTGATTGAGCGGGTCGATGTTGGCCTGCGCCACATCGGTGTTCCGATTGAGGTAGAAGTTGGTATCAAAGTTGGGGCTGGGGTTGCGCCGCTCGCGCCAGCCGAAGGCGCGGAAGTGGACTTCTGGATCGATGCCCGAGGCAACAACATCCGGGTTGTTTTGGCGGTAGAAGCTTGCATCGAAGCCCATGGCATCCTCCAGCGGTTCCTAGATGGAACGCCGCGCGTGCTGAAAACCGGGCTGAGTCTAAGGACCGTGGCCCGAATGTCCAGCCTCTCTGCCGCAGTTGCTCAGACGTCGAGCCAGCGCATGAAGTCGGTGAACGCCGCATCGAGGTCGAAGCGAGGGCGGAAGCCGAGTTCGCGCGAAATCCGGTCGATCGACAGCGGGGCGCGATCGGCCGGCGCGAACAAGTCAATCGTGGTCTCCGCCGGGTCGGCTGACAGGCGCCACGCGAATCCAGGATAGCGCCGAGCGAGGCGCTGACACCAATCCTCCAAGCTCCAGCGCATGCCAGAGCCCAGGTGATAGACCCCGTGATCGAGCTTCGGCGCCTCCAGCAGGCGCACCACCCCCTCGGCGATGTCGCGGGAATAGACCCAGTCGCGCAGGCCCGGTCGCGGCAAGACCGCCTCGCGCCCCTCGATCGCGGCGACCAGGCACTGGTAGGGCGGCGACAGCGTATCGCGCAGGCCAGTATCGCGCTCCCATGGGCCGAACACCGCACCGAGGCGTGCCGCCACCACGTCGAGGCCAGAGAGCTGCTTGATGCGCAAGCCCATCCGCTCGGCTGCGTACTTGGTGATCGAATAGAGTCCGTCCGGGCGAACTGGTGCGTCTTCATCGAGCGGCTGGCTGACAAATCCTGCCTGCCCGAACACAGCGACGGACGACAGCAGCACCACTCGGCGGATCGGCCGGCGTTGGGCTGCCTCCAGCACGGCCAGCGTGCCCATCATGTTGACGTCGAGGATCATGTGCGGATCGCGACGTTCGCGCTGCGGGCCGGCGGTGACCACGGCGGCGTGGATCACCCGGTCGATCTCCGCTTCCGCCATCAGCGCTTCCAGGGCGGACTGGTCGCGCACATCGCCTTGGATCGCGATGATCTTACCGGGCAGGGCAGCGGCGGCGGGTAACGCGTGTGGCGGCGGTGGCTCCAGGCTGAACAATGCCACCCGTTCGCCTTGGGCGGCCAAGGCTTCGGCGATGTTCATGCCAACGAAGCCGGTGCCGCCGGTGATCAATACGCTCATGCGCCAGCGCTCCCGCTTCTGTCTGGCGCAGCATGACCTCCGTCGGGTCGCGCCTGCAAGTCAGCTCAGACCCGTGACCGCCGTGACCGGGCCGGAGGCTTCCCAACCCTGTACCCAACCCGCACCGCTCGCCGGCGAGAGTTCGGTTGCAAGGCGCGTCGTCTCGTTCAGCACTGGGTATTGCAACCAGCCGAGCACGCCCGGCGCATCGGCCATCGCCTGGCGCATGGTCTGCTGGCGTTCGGGCGAGCGCTGGGTCGAGAGCTTGGAGCGCATGCGGCCCGGCAGATCGGCACTCAGCCAATGGTTCGCGACGGTCGCTTGGCCGAGGTGGACGCGCGCCTCGCCCTCCAACCGCTCGATCACGGCGAGTTCGCCCGGCTTGGTGCCGACCAGCGAGAAAATCACCGGCATGCACAGCGGGGTGTGGGTCAAGCGGTCGAGGGCGGTCGCGAAATCCGGTGCAGTTTCAAACACTTGACGCAGCAGAATGGCCGGCGGCAGACCACCGCGACGCCAGAGATGGACGCGGTTGACCAGCCAATCGCCGATCCGGCCGTAGCCGTGCGGGCGCATCGGCGCTTGGTTGATCGAGGCTGCAAAGCGGCCAGGTGCATGGCCAGTCAGCACACCAACGAA
>JAAFHH010000386.1 GCA_013297545.1 Alphaproteobacteria bacterium | reverse complement strand
TGGTGCCATGATCCTCAACTATATCGGGCTCGACGAGAATGTCTTCACCGACGGTGCCGATCTGATTGACGATCTGGCGCGGCGATTGGTCGTCAAGACCCCGGCATCTGCGGCGGCCCTCGCCGCCCGCGTCGAGACCAGCCGAATTGCCGACCCGCTTCGTGCCACCCGGCTCTTCGAAATGGCGATTGAGAGCTGCTTAATCGCGCCGTAGCGCAAAAAAATGGCCCGGTGGGGGGAACCACCGGGCCTGCAGGCACTGAGCTTGGGTGGCTTGGGGAGGCTAGCTCAAGCGCCAGAACGGCTTCGATGCTTCGTGGTCAACATCAGCGCGGCTGATGCCGATGTCGTGCAGCATGCGATCGTCAAGATCCATCAAATTCTGCCGCTGCATCCAGCGGTCATAGAGCGTGGCGACCAGGCTCAGAACGTCGGCGAACTGAAAACCAACGCTCCGATCCGAGAGGGGAAGGGTCTGCAGCAGCGGCTTGTTCATGGCGATCTCCTGAGTGGTTCTGTGGCATCGGGCCCAAGCGGCCCTGCCAGACTTGCCAAACTCTTATGCACGGGCTGCATGGGGCAGCGCGTGATTGAGAGAGTGCCAATAGTTTCTTGGCCGGACAAACGATGATATATCAGCCATACGATTAGATTTTCTAATCCTTCGCCGATCAGGAGCCCCCGTGGTCCGCCGTCTGCCCTCGCTGAATGCCTTGCGCGCGTTCGAAGCAGCCGCGCGCCACGGCAGTTTTACGCGCGCGGCGGACGAGCTGAACGTCACCCAAGCGGCGATCAGCCACCAGGTGAAGGCGCTGGAAGAACGCTTGGGCGTGCCGTTGTTCCGCCGCCTGACCCGGGCGCTGGTGTTGACACCCGCGGGCGAGCGCTACCTGCCGGTCCTGCGCGAAGCGTTCGACATGATCGCGGCCGCGACTGAGCAGGTGAGCCAAGCCCGGCAAGACCGCCGGCTGACGATCTCGGTCATGCCGTCTTTTGCCAACAAATGGCTGATGCCGCGCCTGGTGCGCTTCCAGGATGCCCAACCGGAGATCGAGGTTGGCATCCAGGCCTCCGAACGGCTGACGGATTTCGCGATGGAGGAAATTGATGTCGCGATTCGCTACGGCGTCGGCGACTGGCCGGGCCTGCGCGCGGACCGGGTGCTGACGGAAGAAGTGTTCCCGGTCTGCGCGCCTGACCTCGCCACGCGTGTGCGCAAACCGCTCGACCATCCGGCCGATCTGCGCGAGCACACGCTGCTGCACGACGACATCTCGGCCGATTGGGCGATGTGGCTGGGCTTGACCGGTGTCTCGGGGGTCGACCCGACGCGCGGCCTGGTGTTCAACCATTCCAACATGGTGGTCGATGCGGCGGTTGCTGGCATGGGGGTAGCACTTGCCCGCTCGGCCCTGGTGCACGATGACTTGAAGGCGGGGCGGCTGATCCGCCCCTTTCGGGTCGCGATCCAGGCCCAGAATTCCTATTGGATGGTCTGCCCGGAGGAGACGGCGGATCTGCCCAAGCTCACGCATTTCCGCACCTGGCTGCAGCGCGAGGCAGAGCGGGCGATGCGCGAGGCGGCTGCGCTTGCGCCATCCTTGTAGGCTCTGGCAGGGTAGAGGCTGCTAGCGTCAGTGAGGTTCCATGTACAGCGTTTCGGTTTCCGATCACTTCATGATCGCCCACAGCTTCAAGGGTGACGTCTTCGGCCCGGCCCAGCGCCTGCACGGCGCGACCTATGGGGTTGAGGTTGAGGTCAAGCGCGCCCGCCTGGATGCCAACGGCATCGTCATCGACATCGGCGCGTTTCGCGATGTGCTGCGCGAAATCCTGGCCGCCCTCGATTTCCGCAACCTTGATGAGGAAGCGCGCTTCGCCGGCGTGAATACGACGACGGAGGTGCTTTCACGCCACGTGTTCGATGCCATGCAAGCCCGCATCCAAGCCGGCGATGTCGGTGCGGATGCTGCAGCCGCGCTGGTGTCGATGCGCGTGGTCTTGCGCGAAAGCCCGGTTGCCTACGCGGCCTATGAGGCGCCCCTGGCGTGAGCCGGCTGGAGAGGGCGTCGTGAGGCGCCCGATTGCTGTCGTGGTGCCGGGTCCAATTGATCAGGCAACCGGCGGCTATCGCTATATGGCCGCCCTCGCCAAGGCGCTCGCAGCCTTGGGTGCAGAGGTGCGGGTGGTCGAACTGCCGGGCCGGTTTCCCGATCCCGACGCGGTCGCCTTGGCGGCGGCCCGGGCGGTGGCAGAGGACGCGGATCTGGTGATCGATGGCTTGGCCGCCCTCGCCTTCGCTGATTTGGCGATCCTGGCCCGCTCGGTCGTGCTGCTGCACCACCCGTTGCACTTGGAAACCGGGCTCGATCGCGCTGCCCGCCAGCGCTTGTTCGCGGCGGAGGCCGCAGTCGTCACCCGCGCCCAGCGCGTCATCGTCACCAGCCCCGCCACCCTGCCCGATGCGCGCGCCCTCGGCGTAGCGGCGGATCGCCTCGCGGTCGCGCTGCCAGGAACCGACCGGCCGCGCGGCGCGCGGCTCCGCCGCCGTGGGCGGTTGCGACTGTTGACGGTCGCAACCGTGGTGCCGCGCAAAGACCACCTGACCTTGATCCGCGCGCTGCGGCGGGTGCACCGTGCGTGGACCTGGCACGCACTCGGTAGCGACCAGCGCGATCCGCCGCACACGGCCCGGGTGCGCTCAGCGATTCGCCACTCCGGCCGGGCCGCGCGCCTGGTGTTGGCGGGCGAGGTGAGTGCCGCCACCTTGGATCGGGCCTACCGGATGAGCGACCTGTTCGTGCTGCCCTCGCGCCATGAAGGCTACGGCATGGCGTTCGCGGAAGCGCTGGCGGCTGGCCTGCCGGTGGTGGCCGCTGCGGCAGGCGCTGTGCCGATCACCGTGCCGCGCGCGGCTGGTGTGCTCGCACGACCCGGCGACCCTGCCGCCTTCGCGCGCGCGATCACAGCCGCGATCCGGTCGCGGCCGCGCCTTGCGCGCGGTGCACGGATTGCGGGCGCCAAACAGCCAGACTGGTTGGCAGCCGCCCGCGTCGTGCTAGGCTCTTGGGCATGAGCTTTTCCGCGTCCTGGCTCGCCCTGCGGGCCCCAGCCGATCACGCCGCCCGTTCCTGGGCGCTCGCCCGCCGCTTTGCCGCCGCGCTTGGGGCGGACCCCGCGATCCACGACCTGGGTGCCGGCACTGGTGCGACCGTGCGCGCCCTCAGCACCCTGATCCCAACCGCGCGTTGGACCCTGGTCGATGGCGACGCGGCCCTGCTGGCGGCCGGACCGGCCGGGGTCGCAACCCGCACGCTCGATCTTGCGGCCGACCTCGATGCGGCGCTTGCGGGTGCCGATGCGATCACCTGCTCAGCGCTGCTCGACCTGGTCTCAGCCGCCTGGCTCGACCAATTGGTCGATGCGCTGGTCGCGCGCCGCCTACCGGTCTACGCCGCCCTCTCCTTCGATGGCCGCCACGGCTGGCAGCCGGCGCATAGCGACGATGCGGTGATTGATGCGGCCTTCCTCAGCCACCAGCGCCAAGACAAAGGGTTTGGCGCGAGCCTCGGCCCCGACGCCTGGCGCCACTTCGCCGATCGCCTGCGCCAGGCGGACTATGAGGTGTTGAGCGAACAATCCGATTGGATCCTCGGCCCCAACCAATCGCGCCTGCTCGAAGCCATGGTCGACGGCATCGCCACGGCGGCGGGCGAGGCCGATCCCAGCCTGATCGACCGCGCCGAAGACTGGATCGACGCCCGCCGCATCGCCATCGCGGCGCAATCGCTGCACCTGCTGGTCGGCCACCGCGATGTGTTGGCGTTGCCGCGATAGCGTGGTCGG
>JAAFHH010000381.1:3104-3911 GCA_013297545.1 Alphaproteobacteria bacterium | reverse complement strand
GGCCGACCTCGCCGGCATTCGCCCCGGCGACCGGGTGCTGGAGATTGGCTGCGGCTGGGGTGGTTTTGCCGAATACGCGGTTGCCGAACGCGGGGCGGAGGTGGTTGGCATTACCTTGAGTGCCGAGCAGCTGAAATACGCCGAAGCGCGCCTCGCCGCCGCTGGCCTTAGCGAGCGTGCGCGCTTTGCGCTGCAGGACTACCGCGAGACCGAAGGCCAGTTCGATCGCATTGTCTCGATCGAGATGCTCGAAGCCGTGGGGGAGGCGTACTGGCCAACCTACTTCCAAACCATCCGCCGGCTGCTGGTGCCCGGCGGTGGTGCTGCCCTGCAGGGCATCGTGATCGAAGACCACCGCTACCGGGAATACCGGGCAACGCCAGACTTCATCCAAACCCACATCTTCCCCGGCGGCATGCTGCCGAGCCCGGCGATCTTGGCCGAGCAGTTCCGCCGTGCGGGCCTGAAGCCGCTCGAAGATTTCGGCATCGGCGAGGATTACGCCCGCACGCTCGGCCGCTGGCGCGATCAGTTCCTGGCGGCGTGGGATGACATCAGCCGCCTTGGCTTTGATGAGCGGTTTCGCCGCTTGTGGACCTACTACCTCGGCTATTGCGAGGTCGGCTTCCGGTTCGGCGCGATTGATGTCCGTCAGATCGGCTTGCGCGCGGTGTAGCCGGCCGCCGCGGCGGCGGCATCGAGGGGCACGACAGGGATCGGCGCAATGCCGGCGGCCAGTCGCGGGTTCAGCGCGAACGCGCCACCAGTTGCCACCGCCGGCTGATCGCCAACCCGCCCGGTGAGCGC
>JAAFHH010000381.1:0-3094 GCA_013297545.1 Alphaproteobacteria bacterium | reverse complement strand
TCGTCAAGCGCAGCAACTCGATTGCCGCGGCATCGAAGATGTCATCCGCATCGACCACAGCGCGGGCGAGCTCTGCGATGGTGCCGCGCTCCGCGCCGTAGATCCGGCGGCGGATCGTGTGCCAGTCGCTGCCACCGAGCGCTGCCACCAGCGATTGGCCGAGCGGGGTGGCAAACCCGCTGCCGGGGGCGCTGTCTTCTTGGCGCAGCACGCGGCGCAGCGCCGTCACCGCGATCCAATAGGCCGAACCGGCATCGTCGATCACCGCGCCGCGCCCGCCAGCGGTGATCAACTGGCTCGCAGCATCAACATGGGCTGCGATCGATCCCGTGCCGGCGAGCAGCACGATGCCGCGGCCCGGCGGAAACGCCGCCCGGTGCGCGATCGTGAGGTCGTTCACCACCTCGATCACGCCCGCGGGCAGGCTGAACGCGTGGGCGAGCAGGGTCTGCACTCTGTCAGCCGCCTCCGCCCCGGCGGTGAGGCCAGTCACGCCTGCGGTGATCGCGTCCGGCTTAGTAGGCATCATCGCCGCGAGGTCGCCCAGCAAGCTGGCGACCCGCACCACGGCACTCGCCTCAAACAGATGGCCGGAAAAGCCAGCGATCGTGCCGCGGGCGATCACGGTGTCGGGGGACGCCAGCACCCAGCGTGTCGCCGTACCACCGGCATCGAGGCCGAGCTTCACGCCAGGCTGCCAACAAACCGGCGGGTGATCTCGCGCGGGTTGGTGATCGCGGTGCCGATCACGACTGCGTGGGCACCGGCAGCGAAGGCGGCGTGCACCTGCTCTAGGGTCCAGAACCGGCCCTCGGCGAGTACCGGGATCGTGAGAGTACGGGCGAGGGCGGCAACCAACTCCAGATCCGGCGGCGCATCGCGGGTCGTCTGCGTCTCGGCCGTATAGCCGGACAAGGTGGTGGCCACCGCACTCGCCCCAAGGGCGGCCGCCGCAAGCCCCTGGGGCAGATCGGCGATGTCCGCCAGCACCGGGCGCAGGCGGCGCACGGCGGGCAGCAGCTGGTCCAAGGCTTGGCCATCGCGTGCCCGGTTGGTCGCATCGATCGCAACGATGTCGGCACCCGCCGTCGCCACCAGCTGGGCATCGCTCAGTGACGGCGTGATCTCGACCGGGTAGCCCGCAGTCTTGCGTTTCAGCAAGCCGATGACGGGCAGGCGCACGGCGACTTTGATCGCCGCGATGTCGGCCGGGCCATTGGCGCGAATGGCGCTGGCACCGCCCTCCGCTGCCGCACGGGCCATCGCCGCCATGAAGGCGGAGCCGTGCAGCGGGTTGTCCGTGCGCGCTTGCGCAGAGACGACGATCGATCCGGCCGGGATCGGCCAGTTCACTTCACTGCCCCGTGCGTCAGACCCGCGATGAATTGGCGCGACAGCACCATGTAGACCAAGGTGATCGGCAAGGCGGCCAGCGCCAGGCCGGCGAACAGCACGCCCCAGTTGGTGTTGAATTCGCCCATGAACAGGCTGAGGCCCTGGGGCAGGGTTTTCGCCGCGTCGTTCTGGATCAGCACCAGGGGGAAGAAGAAATCGTTCCAGATCGGCACGGCGTTGTGGATGCCGGCAATCACCAAGGCGGGCCGGGCGAGCGGCAGCATGATCGTCCACATGATGCGAAACTCGCTGGCACCATCGATGCGGGCACTTTCCTCCAGCTCCTTCGGCAAGGTGCGCAAGAAGCCGGTGAGGATGAACACCGCGGAGGGCAAGCCCATCGCCGTGTAGACCAGAACCAGGCCTGCGTGCCGGTCAACCAAGCCAAGCCTGGTCAGCTGAATGAACAGCGGGATGATCGCCAGCTTCAACGGCACCATCAGGCCGGCCAAGAAGAACAAGTAGATCAGTTCATTACCGCGGAACTGATAGCGGGCGAGGGCGTAGGCCGCCATGGTCGCAACGGTCAGGATCAAGGTGACCGAGACTGTCGTCACCATCAGCGAATTGGCGAGGTAGCGCGGAAAGCTGGTCTCGGTCCAAATCGCCTGAAAATTCTGCAGCGACCACGTGCTCGGCAGCGCAAACGGCGTGGAATAGATCTCCGCCGTCGACTTGAAGCCAGAGAGTGCGACGACCAGGATTGGGTAGAGCATCAGCGCCGTGTTGCCCCACAGCAGCACATGCATCAGCAACAGCTTGCCGGGTCCATCTTCGCGGGCACTCATTCCTGGATCTCCCGCCGACGCAAGATGCGCGTCCACACCGTCGCGATCGCGGCGATGATGATGAACATGAGGACCGCCAGCGCACTGCCGCGGCCGAAATCCTGCAGGCCCGAGGTCGCGGAGCCAAACGCCGTGCGGTAGAAGTAAAGGCCGAGCACATCGGTCGCCCCGGCGGGCGAGCCATCAAGCCCGGTCATGACAAACGGCATCTCAAACCAGTTCATCGAACCGATGAAGGTGAGCACCACCACCACGGTGGTGGCCGGTGCCACCAGCGGCCAGACGATGTAGCGCATCAGCTGCCAATCGCCGGCGCCGTCCAGGCGTGCGGCTTCCAGCACGTCTTTGGAGATCCGCTGCATGCCGGCCAAGAACAACAGCGCCGGGAAGCCCAGCCAATGCCAGGTGTTGACGAAGATGATGCTGGCAAGCGCGGTTTCTGATTGGCCAAGCCAGGGCACGGCCCAACTCGACAGACCAACCGCGATCAGCGCTTGATTCACCAAGCCGAAGATCGGGTTCAAGAACAGCTTCCACATCGCACCGACGATGACCGAGGACAAGATCACCGGCAGAAAGATCGCGACCTGGTGGAACCGGTGGCCGGGCAAGGTTTTCAGCAAGATGAACGCGATGCCGAAGGCGGTTGCGTTCTGCACCACCATAATCGAGGCGAACACGATCAAGTTGTTTTTCAGCGCGTTGTAGGTCCACCCCGCGAAGGGCTCAGCAAACAAGACGAGGCGAAAATTCTCAAACCCGCTGAACGCGCCTTGCGCCAGGCCATTCCAGGAATAGAACGCGTACACGAAGGCGGACGCGATCGGCACGATGACAAAGCCGAGCACGATGATCAGCGCAGGCGCCAGCAGGGTGCCAAGCCACAGCCCACGGGCGAGACGGGGCGTCAT
>JAAFHH010000380.1 GCA_013297545.1 Alphaproteobacteria bacterium | reverse complement strand
TGTCGACAGGATGAGAAAATATGTCAATATATTGACATATTGGCTTGCCAGGGCTGACACTGCTGCTCGGGAGGCCTGCAGCGTGAACCAGGTGCGATGATGGTAGACGGCAGTGACCGCTTCGATGTCGCGAACCGGCTGTTCTTTCGGCTCTACCAGTGCTCGAACCTGCTGCACAAGCAAGGTACGCGCTGTGTGGAAGCGTTCGGCACGACGACGCAGCAGTGGGCGGTAATCGGGGCGCTGGCGCGCGGCCCGGTCGTCGAGCGCGGCATGACGGTGAAGGACTTGATCGCGTTCCTGTTGCTCAGCCGCCAGAACCTGACTCAGGTGATCGACCGTTTGGCAGAGCGCGGCTGGGTGGAGCGTGCGCGCGACCCGGCTGACGGTCGTAGCCGGCGTGTGCGTTTGACGGCGGCGGGCGCAGACGTCTGGCGCGCCATGCACGCACCGATCGCTGATTTCTATGCTGAAGCACTCGCTGGCTTCGATGATGCCGAACGCCTGACCTTGTTTCGCCTGCTCGACCGCTTGAAGAGCGGGCTTGCAGCCTTGGAGCGGTAAGAGGGCGGCTGCCATTGCTACATCTCCCCGGCCAGGCCGCCGTGGCGCGCCAGTTGATCCAGCACCACCTCTCGGCTGCCGAAGCGCGGTTCCAGCATGGCGAGGCGCTTGACCAGATGACCGAGGCGGTACTCCATCGTCATGCCGATGCCGCCATGCAGCTGGATCGCTTCCTCGGCCACCAGCCGCGCCGAGGTGATGGTCACGGCCAGGGCTGCTGCCAGGGCAGCTGAGCGGGCAGGGCCCGCCTCGTGCTGTGCTGCTGCGGCGTAAAACGCCATGCTGCGCGCCTGTTCGACGGCGATGTAAAGGTTGGCGGCGCGGTGTTGCAGCGCTTGGAAGTCACCGATCGGCCGGCCGAACTGTTGGCGGGTCTTCAAGTAGCCGATGGTCAGCTGCAACGCCTCTTCCATCGCACCGACGGCCTCGGCGATCGCGCCAGCTGTCGCATCGTCCAAAATACGCTCCAGCGCTGCGGCACCGAGGCTGGTATCGCCGAGTGGTTCGCCCACCACCTCGTCGAGCACAAGGTCCGCTGCCTCCAGCGCGTCTTGCGTGCGGTAGCCCTTACGGCTGAGGCCCGCAGCAGCGGCCGGAACGAGGAACAAGCCGATGCCCTCAGCCGCGTCATCGCTGCCAAAACAGCGCGCGCTGACAACGATCTCATCTGCTGACGCGCCGAACAGCACGGTGTGTTTTTGCCCAGTCAGGTGCCACTGCCCGTCTGTACAGCGGGCACGGGTGCGCACCAGGGTACGCTGCCAGCGACTGCCAGGTTCGCCATGCGCGAAGGCGAGGGTGAGGCTTCCGTCGATGATGCGCGCGATCAGCCGCTCGCGCTGCGCGGCGCTGCCGGCATGGCGCACAGCGCTGCCACCTAGGATCAGCGTGGACCAGACCGGCTCGATCACCACCGCGCGGCCAAACTCGATCATCGCCAGCATCATAGTCTCTGGGCTGGCGGCGAGACCGCCGTCTGCTTCTTCGAACGGCAGCGCCAGCACGCCGAGGTCGGCAAGCGCCTGCCAGCGCAGCCGGCTCCAGCCACTCGTCTGGTCGAGGCTTGCAAGGATGCGGGCCACCGCCTCGTCGGCTTTGAGCGCGCGGCGCAGCGTGTCCACCAGCAGGCGTTGCTCTTCCGAGGGGGCGAAGTCCATCGTCATAGCCCCAGTACGGTTTTGGCGATGATGGTGCGTTGGATTTCATTGCTGCCGCCGTAGATCGACAGCTTGCGCAGGTTCAGCCACGCGCTTGCGGCGTCTGACCCGTCGTCGTTTTCGGTCCAGCGCTGCGCATCAGGACCGGCCGCCTCCAGCCAAAGGGCTGCGGCGGCTTGTTGCAGTTCGGAGCCGCGGATTTTCAGGATCGACGCGACCGGATCGGACGCACCGGTTGCAACCCGGCGCTCTTCGCTGACCACGCGCAGCTGGGTCATCTCGAGCGCTTTCACCTCCGCCTCCAGCGCGACCAGGCGGCGGTGAAAGCCGGGGTCTGCCAGGAGGTCGCCAGCCGCCTCGCGCACCAGCCGCAGGCGCAGTTTGGCGAGCCCGACCCGGGCGTGGCCGCTGCGTTCGTGCGCCAGCAGGAATTTCGCGTAGTCCCAGCCGCGGTGTTCCTCACCGACCAGGTTGGCCGCGGGCACGCGCACGCTGTCGAAGAACACCTCGTTAACCTCCGCGCCGCCATCAATCGTCCGGGTCGGCTGGATCGTGATCCCGGGGGAGCGGAGGTCAACCAGCAGAAACGAGATGCCGCGCTGCTTGGTTGCCGTCTTGTCCGTGCGTGCCAGCAGGAACATCCAGTCGGCGTATTGGGCGTAGGACGTCCAGGCCTTCTGGCCATCGAGGATGTAGGCCTCGCCCTCGCGCACCGCGCGGGTGGTGAGCGATGCGAGGTCAGATCCAGCACCCGGTTCTGAAAACCCCTGGCACCACCAGTCCTCGAGGGTTGCGATGCGGGGCAGAAAGCGCTGCTGCTGCGCCTCCGAGCCGAAGGTGTAGAGCACTGGCCCCAGCATCGAGGTGCCAAAGGATAAGGTCTCTGGCGCCGGAAAGCGCTGGATTTCATCGCGGAAGATCATCAGCCGCAGCGGGTCCCACCCGGTGCCGCCCCAGCGCTGCGGCCAGTGGGGCACGGCCCAGCCGCGCGCGTGGAGGGTGCGCGTCCAGGCGGTCAGCTCGGCGCGATCCGCCCGCCCGCCCCGTTCCAGCGTGCGGCGCACCGCGGCCGGCAGGTTCGCCGCGATGAACGCGCGCACCTCCTGCCGGAATGCCGCAAGCTCTGGATCGGGAGCGAGGTGCATCGGGCGCTCAGCGGCGACGAGCGGCGCGGAAGTCGGGCGGGCGCTTTTCGCGAAATGCGTTGCCGCCTTCCTGGGACTCCGCCGTCTCGTAGAACAGGCTCAAGGCCTGCATGCCCATGGAGGCGATGCCGCGGATGCTCTCGGTGTCAGCATTGAACGACCGCTTGGCGATCGCAATCGCCGTGGGGGAGCGTTCCAGCAGTTCGCCGCACCACCGGTCGATCTCCGCATCCAGTTCGTCATGGGGCACGACGGCGTTGACGAGGCCCATGGCGAGGGCTTCGGCCGCCGTGTAGCGCCGGCACAGGTACCAAATCTCCCGCGCCTTTTTCTCGCCCACCACCCGCGCGAGGTAGGCGGTGCCGAAGCCTGGGTCGACCGAGCCGACCTTGGGGCCTACTTGACCAAACTGCGCGCGCTCGGAGGCAATCGTGAAGTCGCACACGGTTGCCAGCACGTTGCCGCCGCCGATTGCATAGCCTTGCACCCGGGCGATCACTGGCTTTGGCACGTCGCGGATCAGGCTTTGCAGGTCTTCGATCGGCAGACCGATGGTGCCGCGGCCGTCGTACTGGCTGTCGTGCGCGCTTTGATCGCCGCCGGTGCAGAACGCTTTGTCGCCAGCCCCGCCGAGGATGATGACGCCGATCTCCCGGTCCCAGCCGGCTTGCTGGATCGCGTGGATCAGTTCTTCCACCGTGTGGGCGCGAAAGGCGTTGTATTTCTCCGGCCGGTTGATGGTGATGCGCGCGACGCCGGCTGGGCGAACTTCATAGAGAATGTCGGTGTAGGCGGTCATTGCTGTCACTCCTCAGCGCGCAAGGTCGCGCAGGCGAAATTTCTGGATCTTGCCGGATGGGGTGCGCGGTAACTCGGCGAGGATTTCCAAGCGCTCTGGAATGTACTGCACCGCCATCTGCTGCTGCTTTAGGTGTTCGGTCATCTCGGCAAAGCTGAAGCTCGCCTCCGGCCGCAGGCTGACGAAGGCGCAGGCGCGCTCGCCGAGCCGCGGATCGGGATAGCCAACGATCGCCACTGCTGCGATTGCCGGGTGCTTGAACAGCAGCCC